>NZ_JBFSVA010000004.1:0-281979 GCF_041467655.1 Vibrio sp. 10N.247.311.49 | reverse complement strand
TGTTAGGCCTGCCGCCAGCGTTCAATCTGAGCCATGATCAAACTCTTCAATTTAAGATTTTGTGACTCAACGAATACTGACTTCAAAACTAATATTTACCGCTCTTTCGAAAAAGAACAGAAACATGTAATTCTAAAGCTATTACCCCTCTCTTCTTAAATAAATAGGAACAGAATGGTAATGAATTGACTGTGCCGAATAACTACAAGTAGTTAAACGTATTGGTCACTCAGTTCATTGAAATCAATTTTGATTCCGAAGAATCTGTTTTATCTAACGATAAAACGTTTTGATATTCATCAACGAGTGCCCACACAGATTGATAGGTTTAAATTGTTAAAGAGCTTTACTTGTTGAGCCTTCCTTTTAGTAAGGAGCCTCTCGAAGTGGACGGCCATTCTAGCGGATTAGATTCCAGTGTCAAACACTTTTTCCAGCTAATTTTTCAAAGCATCTTAAATGCTTATCACCGTCTTGTTACTCAGTTCAAACCGCTTGGTTATCCTTGGCAACGGAGGCGCATTATAGAGAGAATAATCCTTTGTACAAGGCTAAAAACGAAAAAAAGCCGCCACCGGCGACCGTTCGAACACTATTCACACAAAGCGTTTAAAATAGGTACGATTAAGCCTTAATTTCGGCCAATCGTACCTACCGTTCTTACTTCAACTATTGGTGAGCAATAATGCGGTCGTTGTTTACTAATAGCTGCACTTTCTTATCTGGATTAATTTTTCCTGCCAGTATCGCTTTCGCTAACGGGTTCTCGACACTTTGTTGAATCGCTCTTTTCAAAGGTCGTGCACCATATACTGGATCAAAACCAACTTGAGAAATTAACTTGAGTGCTTTATCCGAAACTTCAAGCTCATAACCATTGTCTTCCATTCTCTTCTTAAGGTGCTTAAGCTGAATAGCGGCTATCGACTGAATGTGCTCTTGACCCAATGGATGGAACACCACGCTTTCATCAACTCGGTTCAAAAACTCAGGACGGAAATGTTTACCTACCACTTCCATCACTTCATTCTTTATTCCTTGGTAGTCGAGCGTATTGAAGTTCTCTTGAATTCTCGAAGAGCCAAGGTTGGATGTCATGATCACTACCGTGTTTCTAAAATCGACTGTACGACCTTGTCCATCAGTTAAGCGTCCATCATCAAGCACCTGCAATAAGATATTGAAAACATCAGGATGCGCTTTCTCTACTTCATCTAGCAAAATCACTGAATAAGGCTTGCGACGCACTGCTTCTGTTAAGTAACCACCTTCTTCATATCCAACGTAACCCGGAGGAGCACCAACCAAACGAGCAACAGAGTGTTTCTCCATAAACTCAGACATGTCGATACGCACCATTGCATCGTCACTATCAAACATGAAGTTCGCGAGTGTTTTACACAACTCCGTTTTACCAACGCCAGTTGGACCAAGGAATAAGAAAGATCCAATCGGCTTGTTTGGATCAGATAAACCTGCACGGCTACGACGAATCGCATTCGATACCACTTCGACTGCTTCCGCTTGGCCAATAACTCGCTTATGTAGAACACCTTCCATTTTAAGAAGCTTCTCTTTCTCGGCTTCTAGCATTTTAGAAACAGGTATGCCTGTTTGCTTCGATAGCACGTCTGCAATTTCTGCATCAGTGACCTTATTACGCAGCAGCGTCATTTCTTGCATTTCAGCTTGAGTCGCAAGATCTAACTGCTTCTCTAATTCTGGGATTCGACCGTATTGCAATTCAGACATTCGGTTAAGATCACCAGCACGTCTCGCAAAATCCATATCCATACGAGCTTGTTCTAGCTCTGACTTGATGTGTTGCGTGCCAGAAAGCGCGGCTTTCTCTGCATTCCACACTTCTTCAAGCTCTGCGAAATCTCGTTCTTTGTCAGAAAGCTCTTCTTGTAATGTTCGAAGGCGTTTTTCACTGGCTTCATCATTTTCATTGGTAAGAGCTTGCTGCTCGATCTTCAATTGAATGATTTTACGCTCGAGCTTATCTAGCGACTCAGGTTTTGAGTCGATCTGCATACGGATACTCGAAGCCGCTTCATCAATCAGATCAATCGCTTTATCCGGCAGTTGACGATCAGAAACGTATCGATGAGATAGTGTTGCTGCAGCCACGATTGCTGGGTCGGTAATTTCTACATGATGATGAAGTTCATAGCGCTCTTTCAAACCACGAAGAATCGCCACCGTGTCTTCAACCGTTGGTTCATCGACAAGCACTTTTTGGAAGCGGCGCTCTAACGCTGGATCTTTCTCTATGTATTGACGGTATTCATCAAGAGTCGTTGCGCCAACACAGTGGAGTTCACCACGAGCCAACGCTGGTTTTAGCATGTTACCGGCATCCATAGAGCCTTCACCTTTACCAGCGCCGACCATAGTATGAATTTCATCGATGAAGAGAATGATATTGCCCTCTTCTTTAGACAATTCATTGAGGACTGACTTCAAACGCTCTTCAAACTCACCACGATATTTAGCGCCAGCTACCAAAGCACCCATGTCTAATGAAAGTACGCGTCGGCCTCTTAAACCTTCTGGCACTTCATTGTTAATAATGCGCTGAGCCAAACCTTCAACGATAGCTGTCTTACCAACACCAGGTTCACCGATAATGACTGGGTTGTTCTTAGTACGACGCTGAAGTACTTGGATAGTACGGCGGATTTCGTCATCTCGGCCAATTACCGGATCCAGCTTGCCTTGCTCCGCTCTTTCAGTCAGATCGATGGTGAACTTCTCTAACGCTTGGCGTCGGTCTTCGGCATTTGGGTCATCAACTTTTTGACCGCCACGAACCTGCTCGATAGCTTGAGATAATTTTTGCTCAGTAAGACCTAGCTCTTTAAGCAGGTTACCTAAAGGGCCTTTATCTTCAATTGCGGCAAGTAGGAAGACTTCCGAAGAAATGTATGTGTCTTGACGCTTTTGTGCGACCTTGTCACATAGGTTGAACAAAGTACCCATTGCATTCGACAGTTGAACATCACCACCGATACCACTTACTTTCGGTACACGGTCTAATATTTCGCTTAGCTTTGAACGCAATTGAACCACATCAATATTCAGCATGGTGAGCAATGGACGAATTGCACTACCATCTTGATTAAGCAAAGACACCATTAGGTGCACAGGCTCTATATATTGGTGATCACGACCTAATGCGAGCGACTGAGCATCAGATATCGCAATTTGGAATTTACTAGTGAATCGATCGAGACGCATGCCAACCTTCCTACTCTTAGATATGTTTATCTTATGGTTAGAAGATGGATACGGTAACGCGGATTTTCAAGGGATAAGAATGAAGAATAGAGCTGTTATAAAAATATAAATGAGCTGGATGACTGGTTGCACTAGTTAAAGGTTACTCTAACCAAATAAAAGTAGCTTGGCGTCCAGTAATACCATCACGACGATAAGAATAGAACGCATCGGCATCAGCGAAGGTACATAGATTAGAGTCTGTCACAGAAGTTACACCAACTTTGTTCAGTCGTTGCGTTGCAAGCTGAGACATATTCGCTAGCCATTTGCCTGGTTCAGCTTTGGCTTCAAATGCGAGCTTAGCTTGAGAGTCAAAACTAACGAAAGCTTCCAACACATCATCGCCTACTTCAAAAGCTTGTTTGCCTATTGCAGGACCAAGCCAAGCAATGATCTTATTCTCTGAACCTAAGTTTGAAAACTTTGCGACGGCATTTTCAAGAATGCCACCAGCAAGACCACGCCAACCAGCATGAACTGCAGCAACTTGAGTGCCTTTGGTATCAGTAAGGATTACAGGTAAGCAATCGGCTGTCATCGCAGAACAAACAACATCTTTAGCTGTGGTAAATGCACCGTCAGCATCAAGAATATCTGCCGTAGGGTGTAAAACCGTAACGACATCTGTTGAGTGAGTTTGATGTAGCCATACCGGAGCGGCAGGCATATTAGCGTGTTGCTTGAGCCAGGCTCTGTTGTTTTCAACAAGCGAAGCATCATCCCCAACATGCGTACCTAGGTTTAATCCTTGATACGCACCAGTAGAAAAACCATCAAAACGTGTCGAAGCAAATGCTTTCACGTTTTTTGGTGCATTCCAGTTAGGGATGATCATCGACATGATTAAATGTCGTCTTCCAAGTTTTCGCGCGCATCAACACGTAACGCTTCAGCCATCACGACCATGTCATTTGGCACAGGAGCGTGGAACTCAACTTCTTCACCTGTAATTGGGTGAACAAATTTAAGCATAACGGCGTGCAGTGCTTGGCGATCAAAAGAACGAATCATTGTTGTTAGTTCTTCAGATGCACCTTTTGGAATACGAGCACGACCACCGTATGCAACGTCACCTAGCAGCGGATGCTGAAGGTATGACATGTGAACACGAATTTGGTGAGTACGACCCGTTTCTAGGCGTAGACGAATACGAGTATGCTCGCGGAAGTGCTCAGCAACACGGTAGTGAGTTACCGCTGGCTTTCCTAATTCATTTACATCCATCAAGGTACGCTTAGTTGCATGACGGCTAATGCCTTTCTCTACCACACCACCAGCGGTCATTTTGCCAATTGCAATTGCTTCATATTCACGAGTAATACGACGCTTAGCAAGAGCACGCACAAGACGAGTTTGAGCTGGAACCGTTTTAGCCACAACCATAAGACCTGTTGTGTCTTTATCAAGACGGTGCACAATACCTGCACGAGGCACTTCTGCAATCTGTGGGTAATGGAAAAGCAATGCGTTTAGTATGGTTCCATCCGGTGTGCCTGCGCCTGGGTGTACAACCAGATCGCGAGGCTTATTGATAACCAATAAGTCATCATCTTCGTAGACAATGTTTAGAGGAATATCTTGTGCTTCCCAGCGCTCTTCATCTGCAAGTTCAGCTTGCAAGATGATCTCTTCACCGCCCAAAACCTTAACGCGCGGCTTTGTAATAACTTCGCCATCCACTTGGATTTTGCCGTCAAGAAGCCACTCTTTAATGCGAGAGCGAGAAAAATCGGTAAATAGTTCAGCGACAGCTTGGTCTAAACGTTGACCTAACTGGCTGCTTTTTACTGTGTCTGTTAATGTGATCTGCTGAGCCATATCGAACTTTTTTAAAAACCGTGAGACTAATACCCATTAGTATGGATAAAATAGAATAATTGCATCATTGTATCTGTTACTGGTTAGAAAGTAACGGAAGCTTACGAAATATTTAATTCAAGGAATCGACGCCTGACATGAAACACCTTACTTTATCGGGTCTATTAGCCGTATCACTCTTGGTTGGTTGTTCAAGTAGTGAAGAGATAGTGCCAGATGTACCACCATCGGTTCTCTACTCTGACGCTCAAGAATCACTGCAGAGCGGTAGCTGGCTTTCAGCAATAGAAAAGCTAGAAGCCCTAGACTCACGTTACCCATTCGGCGCCTATTCTGAGCAAGTACAGCTCGATCTGATTTACGCTTACTACAAAAATGATGACTTGGCACTTGGCCTCGCTACCATTTCACGTTTCCTACGTTTGAACCCAACGCATGAGAAACAAGACTGGGTTCTTTACATGCGCGGCTTAACGCACATGGCGCAAGACCGAAACTTCATGCACGATATTTTTAATATCGACCGTAGTGACCGAGATCCTGAACCAGTGAAACTTGCGTTTGCTGACTTCAAGCGACTACTCGAACGTTTCCCTAGTAGCCCTTATGCTGAAGATGCACAAAAACGCATGTTCGCACTTAAGAACCGCCTAGCAGAGTATGACTTAGCAACCGCTGATTTCTACCTACGCCGCGAAGCTTGGATTGCTGCGATCAACAGAACGCAAGAGCTGCAAAAAACTTACCCAGACACCATTGCTGCGCGTAAGTCTTTAGATATCCAGCTAAAAGCTTATCAACAACTCGGCCTAGATGACGCTGTGTTAAGAACAGAAAAGTTGATTGAGTTAAACCCACTACCTTAATCAAACCTCTTACATCTCAATCCTAAAAGCGCGCTAATTTACTAGCGCGCTTTTTTTTCATCTACATATCGCAAACTTGATGGATCGCATAATACACGGTATCTTCAAAAGATAACTTTTAACAAAACATCAACATGGAGTGTGGATGTGAGTAGGTTGTTATTATTTATCTGGATATCGCTATTTAGCCACTTATCCTACGCATTAGAACTGTCTCCATTAAGCAATAAGCCTTACATGGGTGACTTGGATGTGCTCAAAACCAAAGGAACGGTTAGAGTGCTAGTGTCTGCCGATCTTGGTTTCTATTACATCGAGGATGGCAAGCCAAAAGGCATCGTGGCAGAAATGCTCTACCACTTTGAGAAAAGCCTTCGTAAGAAAAATCCCTATCTCAATGTTCAAATCATCCCCGTGCAACGAGATGATCTACTTCCCTCTTTAGAGTCTGGCTATGGTGATGTCGCTGTCGCTAACCTAACGATCACCGATAAACGATTACGAACCATCGATTTTTCGGATCCGATGATTAAAGATGGTAAAGAACTCATTATCACAGGGAAAAAGGCCGAACCTATCACCGAAATCAAGCAATTGAGTGGCAAAGAGGTGTGGATACGAGCAAGCTCGAGTTACTTCGAGAGTGTACAAAGAGTTAATAAGGAGCTTAACGAGCTAGGTTTACCACCACTGCATGTCCACTTTATCGAGGAGTCATTACAAGACTACGAGCTGATAGAACTGGTTAACCAAGGTTATATACAAGGCACAATTCTGGATAACCATAAAGCCAAGCTCTGGATCGATGTAATGGAAAACATTCAAGTCCATAACGACTTACCTTTACGAGAAAATGGTCGTATTGCTTGGGCTTTAAGAAAAGACAGCCCTCAACTGAAGAAAGAGATAAACAAATACGTCAAGACCGCACGAACAGGCACCCTGCTTGGGAATGTCATCTACCAGAAATACATCGACAATACTCGCTGGTTAGGCCGAGCACTCAACCCCAATAAAGTAGACCGAGTAGCTAAACTCTCAGATGTCTTTGAAAAGTATTCGAGCAAGTATGAATTTGATCCTTTGATGATGTCAGCTCAAGGTTTCCAAGAATCAGGACTGGATCAGAGCCGGATTTCTCATCGCGGGGCTATTGGTGTGATGCAGGTATTACCGAGTACCGCCAAAGATAAAAACGTCAACATCAAGAACATCCATAAGGTGGATAACAACATCCATGCGGGTGTGAAGTATATGCGCTTTATCAAAGACCGATATTTTGACGACCCGGCAATATCACCCGACAATCAAATCTACTTTACCTTGGCTTCTTACAACGCTGGTCCTGCTAAGATCAGAAAGATGAGGAGCATTGCCAAGCAGAAAGGTTACAACCCAAACATCTGGTTTAAAAACGTAGAAATCATCACTCGCAAATACGTGAGTAAAGAACCCGTAACCTATGTTGCCAACATCAATCGTTACTTCGTAATCTATAAACAATTACAAGCTATCAATGCTATCCGAGAGGACGGCACAGCGAGATTACTGAACACTAACGACTAGGATCGCCTCCATCCCAGAGCTGGGGAGCCAAAGGTATTAGGTAAAGCTAAAAAACACAAAAGCCGCATAAGAATACTTATGCGGCTTTTGTTTATCTAATTCTGAAGAAGCTTATGTAGCGACCTATATTACAAGACCTATATCACAAAACACTATTGAGTAAATTTCAATCAAGCACTTTCCATAGGCTGTAGGACGCCCCTAAAAACTGATTTAATTTTTAGCGAAGCCTTGCCTCCAAGTTATCGTTTTTCATAAGGATAACAAGCATTTTTCGCCAAAAAGATACTAAGACTTGCGTAAGATCACATTTGATTTTAATGCTTATCCCACCCAACCAAAACAAGATCTAGATCACATTCTTTATTCCTAAAAGTCGTAATCTGAAGTTAACCCATGAGGGATACAACAGAGGAAAACTTCTATGAAAATGAACATCACTGGTAAAAACATCGACATTACCTCTGCAATCCGTGATCACATAGAAAGCAAATTTAAAAAGCTAGATAAATGGCAAGTAGACATCATTGGCTGCCAAGCGAGCTTTAGCGAAGAACCAAACAAGAAGAAGAAATTTGAAGCGGTACTAACCGTACCAAAAGGCCAACTTGTTGCTTCATCAATCCATGACGACCTCTACGTAGCGATCAACGAAGTAGAACAAAAACTAGAGCGTCAACTCAACAAGCTACGCCATAAACCAGAAGCGCGCCGCGCTGAAAAGCCTGAAATCGAAGAGCTAGAAGCTGAAGTAGAATAAGGAAAGAGAACAGATTAAAAAATAGCGCCTCAGGGCGCTATTTTTTTGCTTGACGCTCGTAGCTCGCTTGCTTATTGTGTTTAAACATTCATAAAACAATCACTTTTTATGCACACTCAATCTTTGTTTATTTTTGACTTCTTTTTTCTTCCGTAAATCGGAGGCTAAGTCGTTTTAGAAAAACAAGTCAAAAACGAACAAGAAGCCTCCCACACTAGGGAGGCTTTTTTATAAGGACACATTTATGACTGACCGCTCAATTTCACTGGATGATATCCGCCTTCGTCTTAATGATTTAGACGACGAACTCCTGAAGTTACTTTCAGAGCGTCGCAAGCTAAGTATCGAAGTCGCTAAAAGCAAAGTAGAGACATCAAAACCAGTTCGTGATGCAGTACGAGAACAACAACTATTAGTTAAGCTGATCAACAACGGCAAAGATAAATACGAACTTGATGCGCAGTACATTACCAAGCTGTTTCACACCATCATCGAAGATTCCGTTTTACTACAACAGTCATACTTACAAAACCTAGCGAACCCGCAAAGCCGTAAACCATTGGCTCGCGTTGCATTCTTAGGTTCTAAGGGATCGTATTCTCACCTTGCGAGCCGCGAATACTTCAGCCGCAAGAATATGGAATTGATTGAGCTGAACTGTAATCACTTCAAAGAAGTCGCATCAACAGTAGAGTCTGGCCATGCCGACTACGGTGTCCTGCCGATTGAGAACACCAGTTCAGGGTCAATTAACGAGGTCTACGACCTGTTACAGCATACGACTCTATACATTGTTGGCGAACTTTCTCAACCGATTGAGCACTGCCTTGTTGCTAAAAGTGATATCCGTTTAGAAGACATCAAAACACTCTACTCGCACCCACAACCTCATCAACAATGCAGTGAGTTCTTGAGCCGCCTTAAGGGTGTCAACCTTGAGTCTTGCGCAAGCACCGCTGATGCAATGAAAAAAGTTAAAGAATTGGGTGGTAATGACGTAGCTGCTATTGGTAATGCATCGAGCGGTAAGCTTTATGGACTACAGCCAATCCAGAGCAATATTGCAAACCAAACAGAGAACCACACTCGTTTCATCGTTGTGGCGCGTAAGCCTGTTGAAGTATCGACTCAAATACCAGCGAAAACAACGCTCATCATGTCGACATCTCAAGAGGCGGGTTCTTTGGTAGAAACACTACTGATCCTGCAACGCTTAGGCATCAACATGACTAAGCTAGAATCTCGTCCTATCATGGGTAACCCTTGGGAAGAGATGTTCTATGTCGATTTAGAGGCGCATCTGGATTCAGATAATATGCAACAAGCGATAACGGAACTAACAGCCATTACTCGCCACCTTAAGGTGTTGGGTTGCTACCCAAGTGAGAACATCAAAGCGACTCAAGTTAAGTTGTCATAGCTGAAAGTGAGTATCAGCTTTTAGCTAACATAAGTATTTGGCCTACAGCAGGCCAAATACTTAAATCACCCTCTAGTCGAGTACTATTCTCGCTAAGAAAACTCACCCTAGCATGCCTGAAACACAATTCACTTGTTTCGCACATTCGGCACGCTTACTCTCTCCACTACTTGAGCCTTTCTAACAAAAACTCATTAGTGGCTTTTTTTATCAATAAAGACAAAACCTTACCCCCTTCACAGGAAATCATCGAACTACGTATAATTAATAGCGAGTAAGCATTAAGTAACATAAACTTATGCGCTTAATTTATAAATAGTGTTGTCATTAACTATGAAGCTAAGTACTAAAATCTTACTACTAATAGCCCCTGTGATACTGATCAGTACCGCGGCTTCTAGCTATATTATTTATTCGACGCAAAAAAGCAGTTTCATCAAACGCGAAGACAACGCACTTCAACTGAACATGGAAAAACTAGCCGGATACTTTCGCCAATCTCGTTCGTTCCTCAATAGCTACTCTTACACCTTGACCCAGAGTGATATGGTGAAGCGTTATTTTCTCACTGATCAAAATCTATCTCGCGATCTTGAACTGGTCAGTAATCTTCGAGAAGCCATTCATTTCCTGCAAGATGACGATGAAAGCTATACAGGTTTAGCGCTTCTTAATGGTGATCGAAAACTGCGTTATTACGCGGATAATAGCAATGACTCACGCACTCAGATTGACAGTAAGATATTGGAGTATGTTGACCTGCACTATCAAGACACCTTAGCAACATCGAGTACCAACTATATTCAAAACTCCCAAGGCGAAGGGATGTTGGTTCACTATGACAAGGTAGATAGAAAAGCGATTTTCCCAACCGTTAACAATCAACCCGACGATGTGTTCTTTGTTGTTGTCTCTGTCTCTCTCGACAAATTTAATGCGCTGAGAAAACAGATAGAGTTCGACTACCAAACCAGTTTATTCTTCACATCCATAGCGGTTTCTTTGGAAAATGATGTCACCCACTCAGTCAAGCTTGCTCCAGAACTGTACGCCACGGTCGATCCGGCGCAATTCCTATTAGAAAACAAGCTCGATTCAATTTGGAACAAGCTGAGTTTGTCGTTTGCCCTGTCTGCGTTTGTGACTGTCGCTCTGCTACTCATGCTTCTGTCTCGCACTGTGATTACTCCAATAACACGGCTCGATCGACAGCTACAGCAAGTCGAAAAAAAACAACGTAAGAACATTGAACGCTTAGGCACTCGTGATGAACTTGGCCGCTTATCACAGCGTTTTTATGACATGTACCAAGAGCTAGACAACACCTACCAGCAAACCAAGCTCTTGGCCGAAAATGATCAGTTAACCCAAATAGCCAATAGGCATCAGTTTCAAACCTTCGTTCAGCAATCGTTGCCAAAACCGAGTTCGAATACCGAAACCTGGGTTCTCTATTTTGACTTGGACAACTTCAAGTTTGTGAACGACAAATACGGGCATCAAATCGGCGACTCGATTCTGGTTTCTTTTGCTCAGCGTATTTCAGATATTTGTCGTCATTATAAAGAGGAATTCGACGCTCATTGTATGCCAGCCCGACTTTCTGGAGACGAGTTCGTTGTCTACATTAACGCTCCTAGTCACCGAGGAAATGTCGCGCATCGATTCTCGAACGATTTGCTCACTCCACTGCAAAAAGGCTTTGTCACCGAATCAGGCAGCTTTCCGATCACGGTCAGTATTGGTATTGCGACCTACCCTAATGATGGCAACTCAATCGAGAAGCTTCTGTCCAACGCGGATACCGCGATGTACCAAGCCAAGCGTGCCGGTAAAAACCAATTTGCTGACTATTCAAGAGATTTAGACAAAGTAATTCAACGCCAAGCAAACATCGAGCGAGCACTCAGAGACAAGAACTTTGATGACGAATTTAGACTCGTCTATATGCCCTATATGGATTCAACCGGAGCCCATATTATTGGTGTTGAGGTTTTATTGCGCTGGGATTCGAAACAACTTGGTTTAGTTCCACCTGATGAGTTCATTCCAATAGCCGAACAAACCGGGCTGTTTGAACATGTTGACCGCTGGGTAATACAGAATGCGTTTGCTTCATTCCATCGACTTCAGGCTCAATTTGATCACTCAATTCAATTGTCGATCAACCTATCTTCTGCTGGCATTGAAACCACTCATCTTGCGGGTTTCATTAAAGAACACGCGGAGTTAAATCGAATTCCACCAAGCCTAATCGATTTTGAAATCACTGAAACCTTTTACTCAAATTCAGAAGGTTTTCCATTGCTGAACGAACTGGCATGCATGGGCTATCGACTTGCGATTGATGATTTTGGTTCCGGTTACACCTCTATCACTCAACTGGTGCAGTATCCAACTCAGAAAATTAAATTGGATAAAGCGTTTTTGGATACCTTGATTGAGACCAATAACCAGAACATCGTAAAACCGGTTATCGGGTTGTGTCATGCTCAAGGGAAAAAGGTCACCGCCGAAGGGATTGAAACTCAGGGCATGCACCAGTGGTTACAGGATGCACAGTGCGATATGCTGCAAGGCTATTACTTTGGTAAACCCATGCCACTAGAAGAATTGAGTGACTGGTACCGACAACATCAACTCAATCTAATCGACAACAAAAAGAATCCGACACATGAAATCTGTAATCATCGCATCGCTGAACCCAGCTAAAATCAACGCCGTTAAAAGTGCGTTCTTATCTGCTTTTCCTGATACTGAATTTGATTTCCAAGGCATCAGCGTTCCTAGTGGTGTCGCCGATCAACCGATGAGCAATGATGAAACCTATCAAGGTGCCGTGAATCGAGTTCACAACGCAACTCAAGCTCAGCCTGATGCAGACTTCTATGTTGGTCTAGAAGCGGGAATAGAAACAAACGTCACCTTTGCCTGGATGGTGATCGAAACGAATGGCCAACGTGGCGAGTCTCGTTCAGCAAGTCTGATGCTGCCACCAGCCGTGCTTGAGAAACTAGAGCATGCAAACGAGTTAGGGGATGTGATGGATGAAGTGTTTGGTACCGACAATATCAAACAGAAAGGTGGTGCCATTGGCCTACTGACACATAACCAATTGTCACGCAGTTCGGTCTATCATCAAGCTTTAATTTTGGCTCTGATCCCATTTGTGAATCCTGAACACTTTCCTATTTAGTATTTGAGGCTTCCTTAAACTTCAAAAGATTCCAAGAACAATCTTCAGAAACAAAAAACGCTAACATCCAGTTAGCGTTTTTTATCGAATTCGTATTCATACTATCGCGTGATAGCTTAATTCCATTATTACTTTAGCAATAGGTCGGCGATCACGACTTTCTCTTGCTCAGATTTGGCCTTTAGCTCATTTGAGCCTCTGGTTATCGTCGCTACGCCTACGCCCAGCATTTGACTCACCTGTCGTTGAGACATATCGCCTTTCATCAGCTCACAGAAGATATTAATTCGAGCAACCAGAGCATCTCGCTCGTCTGGTGTCATCATCATAGTCAACAACAGCTCGTGCTGATCTTTTTCGACAGCCGTCTTTACCAAGTCCATCAGTTGTTGCCAATTATCATATTCAGGTTGTGATGCCATATCTCTACACTTACTTTTAAATTCTGACTTTAAAGAGTCGCTTAACGATTGAAAGCGTTTAACACTTTATACCGAAACACTTGATGCGATCCAATGTAAAAAGGCAGTAAGTGGAAATGGTTAGCACTCACTGCCTTTATTCTTACTCAGTTTCGGGCCAAATGCCGAAGGCTTAGTATTTCGTTTTTGCCTCATGGGGCGCTAAAAACGTCCCTTTCTCACCCAAGATATCTCGATAGTAGGTCTCAAACATCAAGATATTCTGAACGTAGCCACGTGTCTCTTTGAATGGGATCATTTCGATAAATGCAAAGGCATCGAGCTTTTCATCGCTGCGTGAACGCCACTGTTTCACACGGCTAGGTCCAGCATTATAAGCCGCAAACGCAAAGATACGGTTGTCATCATATTGAGCGAGTAAACCATCTAAGTAGTGACTGCCAATCTCAATGTTTTTGCCGACATCATAAAGATCATCGCTGCCCTGATACTTAATCTTATGTTTGTTCGCTGTGTATTGCGCCGTCTTGGGCATAATTTGCATAATGCCACGCGCGCCAACTGGAGAGCGAGCTTCTGAATCCATCGCACTCTCTTGTCTTGCTAAAGACATCAAAGTGATTGGATCGAGATCGTGCTTTTCAGCGTAGAAGTTAAACCACCACTTATGAGCTACAGGGAAGCGCAGCGCAATGTTATCCCACATCTTCGCAGAGATACTCGCTGTTACGGTAAAGTGATTCCAACGCTGTGTCGCAGCGTAAGCGGCAAGCATCTCTTTTTGCTCTTTATCTGCATTGGTCAGTAACCAGCGCCATTCACTTTTCGCTGCCGCAATTTTGTCTCGGTCAATCAGTTCACCAATACGCACCAAAGAGGTGTCGAATGGCTTCACTGTTTCAGCATTGTATTTAAGTGTCGATGTTGGATATTGAACTGGCTTACCTAACTGCTTAGCCGCAGCCACACTGTAGAAATTACGCTGACCCAAGATATCTGACAGTCGCTTATTGCCTTTGTCAGTATCGCCCGTCGCGATTTCAGCTCTGCCCTGCCAATATTGCCAACGAAGCGAAGCCTGATGTTTATCATCCAAGCGCGCTATCCACTCTTTCAAACCCGTCCAATCGGCATGTTGAATTGCTAAGCGAGCACGTCGTTCCAGCAGAACTTGCTTTGATGAACTCGCGAGCATTTTGTCGCGCCACACCATTAACTCTTCAGAGTCAGTGTGGATCAGACGAAACGTTAGGTAATCAGCGAGCTCTTGAGATTTCTCTTTCGAAAACTTCTGAGCCTTGATGACATCATCAAACACCTTTTGAGCACTGCTTGATGATTTCCTTGCTAGCTTCTCGAAAGCAAACTCGGTTTGAGCTTGGTAGAGTTCATTCGCTGGATGTTTTTTAGCAAACGCGAGTACATTTTCAGGCTTGTTGTACAACGCCTTCATCTGCTTCGCTTGAGCAATTGACTCATCATGATCCAATTGCTTAATCAGATAGCTCATTAACTTACCGTTACGGCCCTCGAACGCTAGCAGCATTCTATCCAGAATCAGCTCATCAGTTCTTAGCCCAGCTTGATCCCAGCTTTTAAATAAAGGGTCACAAGCGTCATCAACACCACTACCACTCAACCAAAGTTGTTTAGCTCCTTTAAAGGCAAGCTCTTGGTTACCTTGCTCGTAATGCGCTCGATAATAAATACATTGGTATTTTTCACTGACAGGCTCTTTGGTTTGAAACTCAAGGATCGTCTTCCACTGTTTTTGAGAAGCCAATGAGTCCAAATAAGGTGCGCGCATTCGATTGGATAAAGGCAATGCCTTGTTCTCTTCAATGAAAGCATCGACCTCAGCAGGTGTGCGATCACCTAAGCCAATCAGAAAGGCCCGATAATCGGTGTAAGGTGTTAAAGGGTATGTTTGAATTTTGTTACGCAGCGCGGAGTAAGCTTTTAGATCACGGCTGTCTAAAACCTCTTGCGCTTTGTCATAAACGTCACGCTGCATTTCAAGCTCGGATGCATTGCTAGCCATAGCGACCGGAGCCAGTGAAACCGAAGACAAAATTGCCGATGCAGCCACAGCAATTTTCGTATTACCAATGCGGAAAAACATTCGCTCTTTCCTTAGTGCGTGTATGAATACGTGAAGTCTATTTACGCCCGACATCACATCAAATGTAAAGGATTTGAGTGTAAATATTATTAATATTTAACACTTCGCCTCAGAAGCCCATTAAATATAGTTTTAATGACCAATGTGACAATAATAGGTAAGGATTTGTTCAAGAGTGGCTTTTCTGCCCTAGGAGTAACATCTTTGAGGATATTGGTATAAAATAGCAGACAATTTTGAACAATAATTAGGATCGATCGGCAATGGCTGAATACGTATATACCATGTCTCGGGTGAGCAAAACTGTTCCACCTAAGCGTCAAATTCTTAAAGACATTTCTCTTAGCTTTTTTCCTGGCGCTAAAATCGGTGTTTTGGGTCTAAATGGTTCAGGTAAATCTACCCTACTACGTATCATGGCTGGTATTGATACTGATATTGATGGTGAAGCACGTGCACAACAAGGCCTTAAAGTAGGTTATCTACCACAAGAGCCTGTGCTAGACGAATCAAAAACTGTTCGTGAAATCGTAGAAGAAGCGGTTTCTGACGTTGCTGACGCACTTAAGCGTATTGATGCGGTTTACGCAGCTTACGCAGAACCAGATGCAGACTTCGATGCACTGGCAAAAGAGCAAGGCGAACTAGAAGCTCTGATTCAAGCAAAAGACGGTCACAACTTAGAGACTGCTCTAGAGCGTGCTGCTGATGCACTTCGTCTTCCTGAGTGGGATGCGAAAATTGAATTCCTATCAGGTGGTGAGCGTCGTCGTGTTGCTATCTGTCGTCTACTTCTTGAAAAGCCAGACATGCTGCTTCTTGATGAACCAACCAACCACTTGGATGCAGAATCAGTAGCATGGCTTGAGCACTTCCTTGTTGATTACAGTGGTACTGTTGTGGCGATTACCCACGACCGTTACTTCCTAGACAACGCAGCTGGCTGGATTCTAGAACTTGACCGTGGTGAAGGTATCCCATGGGAAGGTAACTACACGTCTTGGCTAGAGCAAAAAGACGAGCGTCTTAAGCAAGAAAAAGCGGGCGAAAGCGCACGTCAAAAGACAATCGAGAAAGAACTTGAATGGGTTCGTCAAAACCCTAAAGGCCGTCAAGCTAAGTCTAAAGCTCGTATGGCTCGTTTTGAAGAATTGACAACTGGCCAATACCAGAAGCGTAACGAAACCAACGAACTGTTCATCCCGCCAGGTGAGCGTCTAGGTGATAAAGTTCTTGAAGTGAACAACCTGACTAAATCGTTTGGTGATCGCGTTCTTATCGACGACCTATCGTTCAGCATGCCTAAGGGCGCAATCGTCGGTATCGTTGGTGCCAACGGTGCAGGTAAATCAACACTATTCAAGATGCTAAGCGGTGCAGAACAGCCAGATTCAGGTACAGTTGAACTAGGCGAAACCGTTAAGCTTGCTTCTGTTGATCAGTTCCGTGACAGCATGGACGACACTAAGACAGTATTCCAAGAGATCTCTGAAGGCGCTGATATCATTAAGATCAACAACTTCGAAATCCCTGCGCGTGCTTACTGTTCTCGTTTCAACTTTAAAGGCAACGACCAACAGAAGATCATCGGTGAGCTTTCTGGTGGTGAACGTAACCGTGTTCACTTAGCGAAACTGCTAAAAGCGGGCGGTAACGTACTGCTACTCGATGAGCCTACCAACGACCTTGACGTTGAAACGCTACGTGCTCTTGAAGAAGCACTGCTTGAATTCCCGGGCTGTGCAATGGTTATCTCGCATGACCGTTGGTTCCTTGACCGTATTGCGACCCATATCTTAGACTACCGTGATGAAGGTCAAGTTAACTTCTACGAAGGTAACTATACTGAGTACACTGAGTGGCTTAAGCAGACTCTAGGCGCACAAGCGGCAGAGCCGCACCGTATCAAGTACAAGCGTATAGCTAAGTAAATAAGCTTGTATTTTGAACAAAGGCCGCGATAATAGCGGCCTTTGATATATCTGGCTTACGTGTAATGCATCGATATAGAGAGATTACTTATGGTTGAAAGACGTCAATTTTCACGAGTTATTTATCAAGTCCCTACTGAGGTCTCACAAGGACAAGTAAATATATCAGGCTCAGTGCAAGACTTATCACTCCATGGTTTACTCATTCAATGCAATGAATCAAAACAACTTAGCCATGATGTCCCTGTTCAAGTGAGCTTTAAGCTCGAAAACAGTGATATCAATATTCAGTTAGAAGCAACGATAGTCTCTACCATCAATACCTCAATGCGTTTACGCATAGAGCATTTAGATATTGATAGTATCAGCCACCTTAAGCGACTTGTGGAGCTTAATGTTGGCGACGATGAACTGCTTTATAGAGAGATTGAACACCTTACCGACTTAGGTAGTAAGTGACATCTCCATTACCCTTTTTCTATTAGAAGCATTTAGTTAATACAGAACCATGTCTAAAAAACTATCCATTACTATTCCCTCCAGTCAGGGGGAACAGACGTTTTACTTCGGCCGTAAAGCCGTGCTCATTTGCACTACTGCCATTTTTTCAGTACCGCTATTGATTGGCGGAGCGGCGTACATGCACTTCGAGAGTAAACAAGAACTCGCACTGCAAGCGGGTGATGCCCAACAGTTGATTGAAACACTGATTGTTGAAAAAGAACAAACAGAATTTCTTTATGCTGAGCAAGTAGAAACCAACCATTCGCTATCGCAAACACTGACCGAGAAAGAAGGCACGATTCAGCTACTTGGTAAGCGTGTATTCGATGTGGAATCAGTACTGGGTCTTGCTGATGAAGATCTGCTTACCGATGATATTTCTTTAGAAGATCGCATTGATGCGGCTGCAGTCGATTCAGCAGTAAGAGCCACAATGTTCCGCTTGATTCCAAACGACAGTCCGATGGCTTATCAACGTATATCTTCTTCTTATGGTAGCCGCACTAACCCTATTTCAGGGAAACGCCATGTACATACTGGTATCGATCTAACGTGTAAGCGTGGTGAAGATATTGTCGCGCCCGCAGATGGAGTCATTGAAACGGTACGCCCAAGTAAAAAAGGCTTCGGCAACTTTATTACTATGCGTCACTCGTTTGGTTTCATGAGTTCTTATGCGCACCTACAGAAGTTCAAGGTACGTAGCGGTCAGTTTGTGAGTAAAGGCGATGTGATTGCGAGCTGTGGTAACTCAGGTAACTCAACCGGCCCACACTTGCATTATGAAGTACGCTTCCTTGGTCGTTCATTGAACCCTCAATACTTGATGGATTGGACACCGGAAAACTTCAACTACGTGTTCGAGAAAGAGAAAAAGGTTAAGTGGGGCCCACTAGTTCAGCTGATTGATAATGTGGTTCGCTTGCAGATCAACCTGACTAACGTGCCTTACATTAGCTCGACCATCGACACCGTATCGAGTGAAGATAGCAAAAAACCTATCACGACTAACTAGTTGTTAATAGCTAAGACCTGTTGATTTGGCCTATGATGGTCTAATTGCTTTTAGTCTACTGTAGGCAAAATGCTTTCATAGCGTTCAGCACAAACAAAAAGAGCGACCAGATGGTCGCTCTTTTTTATGATTTCAAATCAGTATTAACCACGATGAATCGAGTCATGTGCTTGTTTTAGAAGACTTTGGCTCTCTTGCAAGAATTGTTGTGAGTAGTCACCAAACCAATCACTCACTTGGTTGAAGCTCTCAACAAACTTAGCCTTATCTTTGCCATCTAGGATTTCTAACGCTTCTCCGAAACAGCTATGGAAGCGTCGAATCATCTCTATATTCTCATCCGAAGACAGAATGATATCACCGTACAAGTTCGGGTCTTGAGCAAATAGACGACCAACCATCGCAATCTCAAGTCGGTAGATTGGTGAGCTTAGCTTCAGAAGCTGATCAATATTCGGGTTCTCTTTACTCAGGTGTAAGCCGTAAGCAAAAGAGGTGAAGTGACGAAGTGCTTGAATCAAGGTCATGCCGTGATCGTGTTCAGCTGCATCCATCTGGCAAAGGCTCGCGCCCCAAATACCAAATTGATTCAGTAGCCATTGGTAACTTTCAGAACCACGACCATCACTGTAAACAATCACCTGCTTAGCAAGGCTAGGAACATCAGGGCCAAACATTGGGTGCAATCCAACTACTGGGCCTTGATGCATGTTCATCATTGCTTGTAGAGGTTTAGATTTAATTGACGTCAAATCACATAGAATACAATCGCTTGGTAGATTACCTAGCTTCGCAATCACACCTTCCGTTAGGTGAATTGGAACCGTAACAACCACAAGCCCAGCATTATCTAAGATTTCGTCGGCCTTATCCCAATCTTGGCTGCCAAGGATTTTTACTTCGTAGCCAGACAGTTTGAACATACGACCAAACAAGCCACCAAGTTGACCATTACCACCAACGATAACCACTGAACGTAACTCTGGGTTAAGACACTTAAAGCCAGAATCTTTCTCGCTGGCATAAGACTCACGCATAGTACGACGCAAAATATCTTCGATTAACTGTGGTGGAACCCCTATTTTCTCAGCTTCTTGACGACGAGATGCCAGCATCGCAGCTTCACGCTCTGGTACATAAATAGGTAAACCATGTTCACTTTTTACTTCGCCTACTTTCTCTACTAGAGCAAGGCGTTGAGCCAGTAAATCCAACATTTGTTTATCGACAGCATCGATTTGGTCGCGTAATTCGTTCAGTTCAACGGCCATTTTATTCCTTACTAATCTATAAGCCCGTGCCAATCTATAAGCCCACAATCACGTAGGTTCGCTAGCAACAGATCTTAAAATGCCTCATTAGATGAGGCACTTAAATTTAAACTCTGACTAACCTTTCAAGCGGTTCTCTAAGAACGGGACTAATTCCGTATGTGCATGTTTTAATAGTGCCTCAGTTGAATCCCAATTGATACACGCGTCGGTAATAGAAACGCCGTATTTCATCTCATTGAGAGGTATATCCGAAGATTGGTTTCCTTCGTTAATATGGCTTTCAATCATAAGGCCGATAATCGATTTGTTGCCTTCACGAATTTGGTGAATCACATCTTCTGCAACTAAAGGTTGGCGACGGAAATCTTTACGAGAGTTCGCGTGGCTACAGTCGACCATTAGCGCTGCCTCTAAGCCAGATTTACCCAGCTCTTGCTCACATTCGTGTACCGATACTGAATCGTAGTTCGTCTGCTTACCGCCACGTAAAATCACGTGACCATTTGGGTTACCTTGCGTTGTTAGTAGTGCAACTTGACCTTCGCGGCTGATACCCATGAAACGGTGGCTAGAAGAAGCCGCCTGCATTGCATTGATTGCAGTGCCTAGGTTGCCATCGGTACCGTTTTTAAAACCGATTGGCATTGAAAGACCACTTGCCATCTCACGGTGAGTTTGAGATTCAGTCGTACGTGCGCCAATTGCCGCCCAGCTGAAGGTATCTGCTAGGTATTGCGGGCTGATTGGATCTAATGCTTCAGTCGCCAATGGAATTTCCATCTCAGCGAGTTCAACAAGTAGCTCACGACCCACATGCAGACCATGCTCAATATCGAAAGTGCCGTCTAGATGCGGGTCATTGATCAAACCTTTCCAACCTACAGTGGTACGAGGTTTCTCAAAGTAAACACGCATAACAATATACAGTTGATCGCTAAGTTGCTCAGATAAGGCTTTAAGGCGTTTCGCGTACTCTTTCGCAGCTTCAATGTCATGGATAGAACATGGGCCACATACAACAAGCATGCGATGATCTTTCTTATGAATGATGTTTGCGATAGTTTGACGAGACTCTTGAATGAAACGACGAGCATTATCACTCAAAGGCAGTTTTGCTTTTAACTCCTCAGGAGTAATCAGTACCTGTTCGTCGATGATATTGACATTGCTTAATTCACTTTTCTGCATAACTCAACCTGTATATTTATTTTTACACCCAACATTTCCGTTTGGGTTAACAATCTTTAAAAACACAATAACAGCTAAAAAATCGATTGCAAGTGTAAACAATAAAAAACATTGGGTGTAAATTTTATTTTACATATTAAATTTAACTCACTCTAAGAGATAAATAGGTTTAAACCACGGATCACACATACAAAAAAGGCGATATTTATCATATCGCCTTATCTAAAATTATAATGTGTTTATTTATCACTCACTGCCTAGCATTCGCTTAATCGTCTCTGAGGTCTTTTTCCACCTAGCATCCGAGTGAAGTGTCGACAAATCAAAGCTGTGTTTTTTAAGCAATGAGTTGGCTAAAGGCACCTCTTGAATCGCTAAGTGATCCAGAGCTTCAATTTGTGCATCTCGTTTATTACACATCAACACCATGTCACAACCTGCATTCAAGGCCGCTTTCGCTCTGTCGGCTGGTCCGCCCATAATGGCAGCGCCTTCCATCGTTAAATCGTCAGAGAATACCAAGCCTTTAAACCCAAGCTGCTGCTTCAATACTTTCTGTAGCCAATACTGTGAACCACTCGCAGGTTGATCATCATAGTGAGAGAAAACCACGTGAGCTGGCATCATGGCATCCAATATTCCAGCTTCAATTTGCGCCTTGAAGATTGCCATGTCTGTTTCAAAGATGTCGTCTCTAGGGTCATATGGCGTCTCTAAGTGTGAGTCAGCAATCACGCCACCGTGTCCAGGGAAGTGCTTGCCTGTCGTCGCCATGCCAACCGACTTCATGCCTTTGATGAAAGCGCTGCTATGACGAACAATAGTATCAATATCTTCGCCAAACGCTCGGCTACCAATCGCTTTACAGTCATGGCCTTTGTCTAATACTGGCGCAAAGCTCAGATCGATATCGTGGGCAATCAATTCTGCCGCCATCAGCCAGCCAGCCTGTTCTGCTAAATGTTCACCGTTATTCTTAGTCGCGAATTCTTGAGCAGCTGGGATAATTGAAAAGCCATCGCGGAAGCGCTGAACTCGACCACCTTCTTGGTCAACACCAATCAAAATAGGACGTTTCGCTACCTTACGAATTTCTTTGTTTAACGCCGATAACTGTTTGCTATCGTGGTAGTTTCGAGCAAATAAGATGAGACCACCAACAGTTGGGTGCTCTAAAATTTCTCTGTCTTCAGCTGTCAGCTCGTAGCCTGCAACATCAACCCACAACGGTCCCATATTTATCCCTTATTAAACCTAATTTCATAAACTTCCCGAGATTATTCTCTTTAAATTTGCTTTACAATGTTTTTAAACCAATCTGTGGAAGACTTTAAGAATGCAGTGCAAGAGCTTAGAAATAGATCATAAAGAACTGTATATCGGTGTGATGTCAGGGACGAGTATGGACGGTGTTGATACTGCCTTAGTGTCGATTGAAGATACGCGCATCACATTGCTTGCTCATGATGAGTTCCCAATGCCTGACGACCTCAAAGCGCGTCTACTTGAAGTCTGTATTGGTCAGAAAACCGATTTGATTGCCATTGGCGAACTCGACCACCAGCTTGGCCATCTGTTTGCTGATGCGGTTCTGCAACTTCTCGAAAAGTCAGGCACACCAGCACCTTCTGTAACTGCGATAGGTAATCATGGTCAAACAGTGTTCCACCAGCCAACAGGCGATTCGCCATTTACCATGCAGTTGGGTGATGCCAACATCATTGCCGCTAAAACACAGATTCAAACGGTTGCCGATTTTCGACGTAAAGACATGGCATTAGGCGGACAAGGTGCGCCATTAGTCCCCGCCTTCCACCATACGATTTTCCACCCGCAAGACAGCTCGGTTGTGGTGTTGAATATTGGTGGTATCTCGAATATTTCAGTGCTGCGCCCTAATCAGCCAACGCTTGGTTATGATACAGGTCCGGGCAATATGTTGATGGACGCTTGGGTTGATAAACACACGGGTGAGAAGTTTGACCGTGATGCGCAATTTGCGCTTAAAGGTCAACTCAATCAAGCTTTACTCGAACAGTTGTTAAATGAGTCTTATCTATCTCAAATGCCACCGAAAAGTACTGGTAGAGAACTATTCAACCTACCTTGGCTAGAGCAACAATTAACAGAATTTAAAGATCTTGCAGTAGAAGATGTTCAGCGCACGCTTTGTGAATACACCGCATTGACGATAGCCAATGAAGTGGAGACTTATCGCTTGGGTAACCAGCCTGCACTGTATGTGTGTGGCGGTGGTACAAGAAACCCATTGTTGATGAAGAGGCTGTCTGAACTGCTTCCAAGTTGGGAGGTTGACTCAACCACCAGTAAAGGCGTGGATGCCGATTACATGGAAGCAATGGCCTTTGCGTGGCTTGCTCAGCGTCATGTTCATAAACTGCCAAGCAATTTACCAGAAGTGACTGGCGCAAGCAGAGCGGCCTCTCTAGGCGTTCTCTATCGAGCTGACTAAACAACTTTAGAACCATCATTTTAGAATCACCATTTAAGGATCATTATGAGTAACGACGCTCTCATATCAGCGCTCTCGCACCTCGTTTCGGAGGGGAGAAACCCTGACACTATGGATATTGATCTGCTCACCTCTCTCGAAGTGGTTGAAAAGATTAACCAACAAGACAAACAAGTCCCACTGACGATTGAAGCGGAACTGCCACAGATCGCGAAAGCGGTCGATAAAATTGCTCATGCCTTTCAAAACGGTGGTCGACTGATTTATATAGGCGCAGGCACCAGTGGTCGATTGGGTGTTTTAGATGCATCAGAATGCCCTCCGACTTTCGGTGTTTCAGACAAAATGGTTATCGGCTTAATCGCTGGCGGACCAGAAGCGATTTTAAAAGCCAAAGAGGGAGCGGAAGATTCGCTGACTCTCGGTATTGAAGACCTGAAAGCCATTCAATTTACAGAAAATGATGTCGTGGTAGGTATTGCTGCGAGCGGTCGCACACCTTACGTGATTGGTGCACTCAACTATGCCAATCAGCTTGGCGCAGTAACGGTTGCATTATCTTGTAACCCTGACTCTCCAATTGCTGAAATCGCTCAAATCGCAATTAGCCCGGTGGTTGGCCCAGAAGCATTGACTGGTTCAACACGACTCAAATCAGGTACAGCACAAAAGCTGGTGCTTAATATGCTGACCACTGCCAGCATGATTCGCATTGGTAAGAGCTACCAAAACCTTATGGTCGACGTAAAAGCGACCAATGAAAAGTTGGTTGCCCGCGCCGCTCGTATCGTTATCCAAGCAACGGAGTGCGATAAAGCACTGGCGGTGTCGACACTTAAAGCGACTGATTACGATGTGAAGTTATCTATTTTGATGATTCTAACAGGGCTAGATTTAGAGTTAGCCAAGGCTCAGCTTGATAAGCAAAACGGCTTTTTAAGAAAAGCTGTAGAGAATAACCAGTAACCTAGACTCTGCTGTTGAGTGTTACTCCGGCTACCGACAAAAAGACCAGTACACACGCGGTACTGGTCTTTTTTAGTTTTAATTTATCATCGCTAGCTTGGGCTTAGTAGTCGTTTGAGAACTCGTCCCAGCCGCGTTGCCATTCCATACGGAAACGTTGAGCGTCTTCCGTACCAGAACACACGCCTTCATACACCTGACCAGATAAACCAATCTGATAAGCATGGTTCGGATTACAATATTCAGTCACACCTAGGTGATAACCTTCTGTGTAACTCGCTTGATCGACTGCGCCAAGCTCAGTCATCTCTGAATACGAACGCTGAGTGTGGCCTTTGATACCATCACGATAGCCAATCTCTTGCCAATTGCCTTCAGCTGCTAAATCTTGAACATTGGCGCTGCATCCTGCAAGGCTAAATGCCACGGCGAATAGTACGATTATTTTTTTCATTTCAATCCTTTATATTGTTACTTCACCACTTTCTGACGAAGCGCTGCCTTTGTGGTGATTCTCCGCTGAACGCCTATAGATGTCCACTTATTGTCTAATGTTCGCCACTTTAGGTTCATTCCGACCACTCAGAATCAATAGTCGCCGTTAAGCCAACTCAAACAACCTCTCTATAGAGCTAATAGGCCTCTCGATAGAAATATCGGCCACTCAGCACAGTGAACAAACCACTAAATCAGTTATAACACCGCTAAATTGGCTATTCGACCACTCACTCTCGTAGCGGAAGTTTCTTCTCATCGACTCCTTTAATATACACCCTGACTTAATTAATACATTCAGGGATAACAAATTATGATGTGGTTTCTTACCTGTGTCGCAGCACTCATTGGTGGCTACTTTATTTACGGAACCTTTATCGAGAAGATTTTCGGTATCAATGAAAAACGCCAAACACCTGCTCACACTAAGCAAGATGGCGTGGACTACGTTCCAATGTCGACACCAAAGGTTTACCTAGTTCAGCTGCTTAACATCGCAGGTGTAGGTCCAATCTTCGGCCCTATCATGGGTGCCCTTTATGGTCCAGCAGCAATGCTTTGGATCGTTCTAGGTTGTATCTTCGCAGGTGCCGTACACGACTACTTCTCAGGTATGTTATCTATCCGCAATGGTGGCGCTTCGGTTCCAACCATCACTGGACGTTACCTAGGCAATGGCGCAAAACACTTTATGAACATCTTTGCCATTGTTCTACTGCTTCTTGTTGGTGTGGTATTCGTTTCTGCTCCAGCAGGCATGATCACTAACCTAGTGAACGACCAAACTGATTTCGTAATGTCTACGAGCACCATGGTTGTCATCATCTTTGCTTACTACATCATCGCAACGATTGTCCCTGTCGATAAAATCATTGGTCGCTTCTACCCACTGTTCGGTGCACTGCTTATCTTTATGTCTGTTGGCCTAATCACTGCGATTGGTCTATCTGACGAGCACCAAATCATGGGTGGCTTCGAGATGAAAGACATGTTCACTAACATGAACCCTAACGATCTACCGCTTTGGCCTGCTCTATTTATCACCATCGCTTGTGGTGCTATCTCTGGCTTCCACGCAACTCAGTCTCCACTAATGGCGCGTTGCATGGAAAATGAGAAAAACGGCCGCTTCGTATTCTACGGTGCAATGATTGGTGAAGGCATCATCGCTCTAATCTGGTGTGCACTTGCTCTGTCATTCTTCGGTTCAGTTGAATCTCTATCTGACGCGATTGCAAACGGCGGCCCTGGTAACGTGGTATACAGCGCTTCATTTGGCCTACTGGGTGTATTTGGCGGTATCCTTGCTTTCCTTGGCGTGGTTATCCTACCTATCACTTCTGGTGACACAGCGTTCCGTTCAAGCCGTCTTATCCTTGCTGAATACTTCAATATGGAACAGAAGACACTGCGTAACCGCCTACTGATGGCTTTACCGCTGTTCGTTCTTGGTGGCATCCTGACTCAAGTAGATTTCGGTATCATCTGGCGCTACTTCGGTTTTGCTAACCAATCAACAGCAGTAATGATGCTGTGGACAGCTTCAGCTTACCTACTTCGTCACAACAAACTGCACTGGGTAACAACGGTTCCAGCTATCTTCATGACGTCTGTGTGCATCACATTCATCTTGAACAATAGCCAGCTGGGCTTCGGTCTACCAATGCAGCTTTCAACCATCATCGGTGTGGTGAGTGCATTCGGTGTTGCGGCTTACGTTATCAAAATTTCAAAAGGCAAAGGCGATATCGACCTTGCTGATGAAGAAGAAAAAGAAGCAAAAGGCGTCACCAAAACCGCCTAGTTATTTCAGACTCTTGATAACAAGAGACACGTCTTCATAGAGAGACGAAAGAACAAGCCAAACACACTTCGCTTGCTCCCGTAATCACCCAGTGATTCGTGGAAATTAAGACTAAAGCCCGTCCTCTGTGATGGGCTTTACTGTATCTCAGCATTGAGAAGCAATCGTCACTGGATATAACCAACGAAAACACAAGCAAAGCTACCGTTACTACGCAATGAGCTTTACACTTAACCAGCGTCTCAATAGGTGAAAATATGGAACTCATTCTCTCTCTGCTGCAACAAACCTGTGTCTACTTAGTGATTGCTTACATGCTCAGCAAGACTCCACTGATTCTCCCTTTGTTGAGCATCTCTTCACGCTTAAGTCATAAGATAAGCTGCTACGTTCTGTTTTCCCTATTCTGTATTATGGGCACCTATTTTGGACTGCAGATTAATGACGCGATAGCCAATACGCGCGCGATGGGTGCGGTCATGGGTGGTCTATTTGGCGGCCCTGTCGTTGGCTTTGCCGTCGGCTTTACTGGCGGAATCCATCGTTACTCATTAGGCGGCTTCACAGACTTGGCTTGTGCTATTTCCACCACAGCAGAAGGCTTGATTGGCGGCCTATTGCACGTTTACTTGGTTAGAAAGAACAAAGCCAGCCAGCTGTTTAATCCATTGGTTGTTTTCTCGGTAACCCTGTTTGCAGAGATTATTCAGATGCTAATTCTGTTAGCGGTCGCGAAACCATTCGAGCAGTCCTATGCTCTGGTTTCTGATATTGCCGCGCCAATGATCATTGCTAACTCGGTCGGTGCGGCGCTGTTCATGAGCATCATCCAAGATCGGAAAACCATCTTCGAGAAGTATTCGGCAACTTTCTCACGCCGCGCATTAACCATCGCCGAGCGTTCAGTGGGTATTTTGCATGGAGGATTCAATTCGGATAACGCGCAAAAAATCGTGCGGATCATTTACGAAGAGACCAACGTTGGTGCGGTGGCGATCACCGACCGAGAAAAAATCCTCGCGTTCATCGGCATTGGTGATGAACACCATATTCCGAACACCCCTATTTCATCGCAGAGCACGCTCACTTCGATGGAACAGAACGACATCATCTACCTTGATGGCAAAGAGAATCCATACCAATGCTCCCTTTCGCAAGATTGTAAGCTAGGCTCCGCGCTAATTATCCCGTTAAGAGCCGGAAACGAAGTCATCGGAACCATCAAACTGTATGAGCCAAAGCTGAAACTATTCTCAACCATCAATATGTCGATGGGTGAAGGTATCGCTCAGCTCTTATCGAGCCAGATCCTATTTAGTAATTATCAACAACAGCAAACGCTGCTCACCCAAGCGGAAATCAAACTGCTGCATGCACAGGTGAATCCGCACTTCTTGTTTAATGCACTTAACACCATCAGTGCCGTTACACGTCGTGACCCTGATAAAGCACGTGAGCTCATTCAACATCTGTCTCACTTCTTTAGAAGTAACCTGAAGCAGAACATCAACACGGTAAAACTCAAAGACGAACTGGCACACGTTAATGCGTATCTAACCATAGAGAAGGCACGCTTTACCGATCGATTAGAAGTGGAATGGGATATCGACCCACAACTGTATGAGTCGCAACTGCCAAGTTTTACCCTACAACCGCTAGTCGAAAATGCCATCAAACATGGGATTTCTAACATGCTGGAAGGTGGCAAAGTGAAGATCTATAGCGAGGCTTTCAAGGGTGGGGTCAAGTTGACCGTTGAAGACAACGCGGGCAATTATCAAAAGCCATCGAAAGATCATGTTGGACTAGGCATGGAAATTGTTGATAAACGACTCACTAATTTCTTTGGACAAGATTCAGCACTAAAAATAGAATCTCAACCACAGCAATTCACTCGAATGAGTTTTATCATACCTATACTAAAATAAAGGTATTTTCGGAGACGAATCGCTCCGAGTTGAAACATTTAGAAGCAGACATTTCAAAGAAAAGCGTGAACCAAGCAGGGATAGAACCAAGATGAAGATTGTAGGATGTTAAAGGCATTAGTTGTCGATGATGAGCTTTTTGCTCGCGAAGAACTGATTGAACTACTGACCGAGACTGGAGAAGTGGAAATCATCGGCCAAGCAAGTAACGCGATCGAAGGACTGAAACAGATCAATCTGCTCAAGCCTGACGTGGTGTATTTGGATATCCAAATGCCGCAGGTTACCGGAATTGAACTGTTAAGCATGCTTGATCCAGACACCATGCCTTACGTGGTATTCGTCACTGCCTACGACCAATATGCGATTCAAGCCTTTGAAGATAACGCTTTTGACTACCTACTTAAGCCAGTTGAACCTTGTCGATTAAACAAGAGTGTTTGTCGTCTGAATAAGGTCATCAAGCAGAACCACAAAGCGCCAGAACAGAACATCTCCGCGATTGCTCCCTGTCACTTAGAACAAATACCATGTATTGGTCACAACCGCATTGTGATCATGGCAAGCCAAACGGTCGAGTGCGCGTATTCAGATATCAGCGGTGTGCATGTTCGTAGCTCATCACAAACCGCCACTTCACAGTTAACCCTGAAGATCCTAGAAGAAAAGACCGATTTGATCCGCTGTCATCGCCAGTATTTGATCAACATAAAATCGATCCAAGAGATCAAACTGTTGGAAAATGGATTAGCAGAGATCATTACCCTGACCGGCTTTGAAGTGCCTGTCAGTCGTCGCTACCTCAAGACACTGAAAGAGCTACTCGGCCTCCAGTAACCCGTTAGAAATTCGACGCCTTTCCAAAGCACGATCAAAAAAGCCAACGCATCAACGTTGGCTTCCTACTGTTTACAAATCAATAGTGTTTACAAATCGATAGTGTTTGCGAATCGATAGAGTTACGAATCGATCTTGTCGCCAATCAATAGCGATTAGTCGACTTGCTTAATCTGCAGCTCTTTCGGCACTTCGAAGAACATGTTCTCTTCACGACCTTGAATCTCTTCTACCTCGGTAGCACCCAGTTCACGAATACGATCTAAGATTTGGTTTACCAACTCTTCAGGAGCAGAAGCACCGGCTGTTACACCGATTTTCTTTTTCCCTTCAACCCATTCAGTTTGAATGTCTTCAGGGCAGTCGGTTAGATAACCTGGCGTGCCTAGCTTCTCAGCCAGCTCTTTTAAACGAGTTGAGTTCGATGAGTTCTTAGAACCAACAACTATCACGACATCAACATCACCGGCCATCTCACGAATTGCGTCTTGACGGTTTTGAGTCGCGTAGCAGATGTCGTCTTTACGTGGGCCTTGGATCTCAGGGAACACTCGACGCAGCTCTTCAATCACATCCGCCGTTTCATCAACTGACAAAGTGGTTTGGCTAACATAATGCAGGTTACTTGGATCATTCACCACGAGGTTCTGTACATCCTCTGGTTTCTCAACCAAGTACATACCACCAGTTTGGCTAGCGTACTGACCCATGGTGCCCTCCACTTCTGGGTGACCCGCGTGACCAATCAGAACCACTTCCATATGCTTGCGGCTCGCACGAGCAACTTCCATATGGACTTTGGTTACCAATGGACATGTTGCATCAAATACCGTGAGTTCGCGCTCTTTCGCTTCTTTACGAACGGCTTGAGAAACACCGTGAGCAGAGAAGATCACGATGTTATCGTCTGGCACTTCACTTAACTCTTCGACAAAAATAGCACCACGTTGCTTTAGCCCTTCAACAACAAAGCGGTTGTGTACCACTTCATGACGAACATAGATCGGTGGCTGGTACATTTCGAGTGCACGCTCAACAATACTGATCGCACGATCGACACCGGCACAAAAGCCACGAGGGTTAGCTAACATTATTTTCATTTCATTGCTCATCATTTACCGCGGTACTAAGGTTGCTTCTATAGAGTTCGCTGTCAGCGAGGCTCGCATTCTACAGTGAAGCGCCTAGACAGTGAAGCTCTGGGTTACATCACAGCTGTAAGGTGATGTTATTCAACCGTCAAGATAGCTATTCTACCGTTAAGATAGCGATTCTAACGCTAAGGTAGTTAGTTCACCGCTAAATAGTTAGTCCACCGCTAAGATGTTAACGTCAAACGTAACGTCTTGGCCTGCTAATGGATGATTAAAATCAACCGTCACTGAATCACCCGCGATCTCAGTGATAATACCTGGAATTTCCATACCATCAGGACCAGAGAAAGCCATAATAGTGCCAACTTCGACTTCAGAATCGCCAACAAATTTAGCACGATCCATATGATGAATGTGATCTGGATTTGGCATACCAAACGCGTCTTGCGCCTTCAATTCGATAGACTTTTCAGTTCCCGTTTCAAGACCAATCAAGCACTGTTCAAAGTTCTCACTTAGGCTGCCATCACCCATAACGAACTTCGCAGGCTTACCCATATTTTCGGTGCTATCGGCAACTGAACCATCCTTCATTTTAATCGTAAAATGTAGAGTTACTGCTGAATCATTTTTAATTGCTGCCACGTTACTTTCCTTAGATTTCTTTATTATTTGAGGATGCGCTGTGCTTTGCTTCCTTGTTGACTGAAGCATAAAAAAAAGCGCCGTCGGAATCAACCGACAGCGCTTAGGGCTATTCTATTCTGTGAGTCATAGACTGACTTTAGAGCAATCTAATTCAAAGCGATTTAGTTAATACTCATTAATAGCTGAGTCGCCTATTTGCTTTCATCTTTCTTGCGGAAGCCATCTAGGATGATCATCGCAGCACCGATACAGATCCCCATATCCGCTAAGTTAAACGCAGGCCAATGGTAAGTACCCCAGTAGAAATCTAAGTAATCGACAACAAAGCCGTGTACTACTCGGTCAAATACGTTACCAACAGCGCCACCAATGATGATCGCATAAGCAATGTTATTCCACTTCTCTGCCGCAGGTAGTTTACTCATCCAGTATGTCAGCATGCCCGTTACCGCAAAAGCGATACCCGTAAATAACCAACGCTGCCAGCCACTCTGATCGCTCAGAAAGCTAAATGCTGCACCATAGTTATGGACATACAAAAAGTTAAAGAATGGCAACACCTCAATACGGTTTGCCCAGCCATAACCCATATTGTCCATGACGAACAGTTTGATGCCAATATCTGCAAGGAAGACCAACAGAGCCAGCCATAACCAACGCACACCAGATTGTTTTAACGAAACTTCACTCATTTCTATTCCTAGTATTTACGAAGCCAGTACCCATTTAATCATCCTGTTTAAGGGATGATGAGCACTCAACTCGGTTAAACACATTGCCTATAATTAAAAATAACCCCAGTTGATACTGGGGCTATGATTTTTACAAAAAGTTCAGTCTTTCTCTGAGTCGTTATGCGTATTTACGCACTTCGCCTTCACCGTCGATGTTCGACACACAACGACCACAAATTTTCTCGTGACCTTCGATTGTGCCTACATCTGGAGTGTGGTGCCAGCAACGGTCACACTTCTCAGCTTCAGTTGCTGCAACTTCAACGTATAAACCTGCAACGTCTGTCGCTTGAGCTGTATCAGACTTGTCGCTAAGCGGCTTAACAACAGCAGCAGAGGTGATAAGTACGAAACGTAGCTCATCTTCTAGCTTGTTGATTTTAGCAGCCAGTGCGTCGTCAGCGTATAGAGTCACTTCAGCCTGCAATGCACCACCGATCGTTTTCTCTTTACGAGCATCTTCAAGAAGCTTGTTCACTGCGCCACGAACTGACTGGATTTCAGTCCAGAATTCGTTGCTTAGCTCTTCGTCGTCAGCAAGACCAAATAGGCCTTCGAACCACTCGCCAGTGAATACAAACGTGTCGCGCTCGCCAGGCATCTCGTTCCAGATTTCATCTGCAGTGAACGACATGATAGGCGCCATCCAACGAACTAGAGCTTCTACGATGTAGTAAAGCGCCGTTTGACAGCTACGTTGAGCATGGCTGCCCTGTTTCGCTGTGTACTGACGGTCTTTAATTACGTCTAGGTAGAAAGAACCCATTTCGATAGAACAGAACTGCATTAGACGCTGAGTCACACCGTGAGTGTTGTACTCACCGTATGCTTTAACGATCTCTTCTTGTGCAGCTTGAGCACGGCCAACAGCCCAGCGATCAAGTGCGACCATTTCTTCAGCAGGCACTAGGTCAGTTTCAGGGTTGAAACCGTTCAAGTTCGCTAGGAAGAAACGAGCCGTGTTACGAATACGACGGTAAGCATCCGCTGAACGCTTCAGGATTTCATCAGAAACCGCAACTTCACCCGTGTAGTCTGTAGAAGCAACCCATAGACGCAGGATATCTGCACCTAGCTTGTTGGTTACGTCTTTAGGAGCAACAACGTTACCGATAGATTTAGACATCTTACGGCCGTTACCATCCACTACGAAACCGTGCGTTAGTACTTGCTTGTACGGTGCTTCGTCTTTCATCGCGATAGATGAAATTAGAGAAGACTGGAACCAACCACGGTGTTGGTCTGAACCTTCAAGGTAAAGATCAGCACTGTGAGTGCGCTCTTCGTTCGGGAAGTTGTACTCTTCACGAGAATCAACAACAGAGAAGTGCGTAACACCTGAGTCGAACCATACGTCTAGCGTATCAAGTACTTTCTCGTATTTGTCAGCGTCTTCAGCACCCATCAGTTCAGCAGCATCTACATCCCACCAAGCTTGAATGCCTTTTTCTTCCACAAGCTTCGCTACTTTTTCAATAAGAGCTGGGCTATCTGGGTGAAGTTCTGATGTTTCTTTATGAACGAACAGAGCAATTGGCACACCCCAAGTACGTTGACGAGAGATACACCACTCAGGGCGACCTTCGATCATACCTTCGATACGGCTTTGACCCCATTCTGGCATCCATTCAACACTCTTCGTTGACTCTAGTGCTTTTGCACGTAGGCCAGCTTGATCCATAGAGATGAACCACTGCGGTGTTGCACGGAAGATGATTGGAGTTTTATGTCTCCAACAGTGTGGGTAGCTGTGCTCGTAAGCGTGGTGATGCAGAAGTGCACCTTTCTCTTTTAGAACTTCTAAAACAGAGTCGTTCGCTTTGAATACGTGCTGACCAGCAAATAGCTCTGTATCTGGCAGGTAAACGCCGTTAGAACCAACTGGGTTAGCGATTTCTAGGTTGTACTTTTTACCAACCACGAAATCTTCTTGACCGTGACCAGGCGCAGTGTGAACCACACCAGTACCTGAATCTGTTGTTACGTGATCGCCAAGAACTGCAGGAACAGTAAAGTCGTAGAACGGGTGGTTGAACTGAGAAAGCTCAAGATCAGCACCTGTAGCAAAACCAAGGTTGTGGAAGTGCTCGATACCTGCACGATCCATTACGTCTTTTGCTAGTTCAGAAGCAACAACGATACGTTGAGCAGGCTGGTCGCCATTCGCTTCAACTTGGATAAGCACGTATTCAAGATCATCACGTAGACATACTGCGCGGTTAGCGGGCAGAGTCCATGGTGTTGTTGTCCAGATAACGATAGAAATTTCGCCTTGACCCGCATGACCTTCAGCTAGAGTAAATTTCTCTAGAAGCGCCGCTTCGTCAGCTGCTGTAAATTTCACATCGATAGATGGAGAAACTTTATCTTTGTATTCAACTTCAGCTTCAGCCAGAGCAGAACCACAATCAGTACACCAGTGAACGGGTTTGAAACCTTTAAGAAGGTGACCTTTGTCTGCGATTTTGCCAAGAGAACGAATGATGTTCGCTTCTGTGCCAAAATCCATAGTGCGATAAGGTTTGTCCCACTCGCCCATGATGCCAAGACGTTTGAAGCTCTCTTTCTGACCTTCAACTTGACCCGCAGCGTACTTTCGACACTCTTCGCGGAATTCAGCCGCCGAAATCTTCTGACCAGGCTTACCTTTCTTCTTCTCAACCATTAGCTCGATTGGAAGACCGTGACAGTCCCAACCAGGGATGTACGGTGCATCAAAACCAGAAAGGGTCTTAGATTTGATAATAATGTCTTTAAGAATCTTATTCAGCGCGTGGCCAATGTGAATATCGCCGTTCGCGTATGGAGGGCCATCATGCAGTACGAAAGATTTTTTACCTTTCTTTGCCTTACGGATTTCGCCGTAAAGATCTTCTTTGTACCAACGCTTCAGCATTTCTGGCTCACGATTTGCCAGATTGCCGCGCATTGGGAACCCTGTTTCTGGTAAGTTCAGGGTATCTTTATAATCACTCATCGATTCTTAATTCCGTTATATTGGGCGAAGTTAGACATTATGTTAATCGGTGGAATCATCCGATTAATTCTTTAGCTGAAGCAGCCACACCCTTGCGGCTTCAGCATCCAATTCTATTTGATTCTTTAGTGCGTCGAACGATTCAAATTTTATCTCGTCGCGCAGTTTGTGCAAAAGTCGTACTTCTAACTGTTTACCATATAAATTGGCTTTAAAGTCAAAAAAATGCACTTCCAATTGCTGCCTTACCCCATTAACTGTTGGTCGTTGTCCAATATTAGCAACGCCACCGACAGGAACACCGTCGATATCCAAAGCTTCAACAACATACACTCCCGATACAGGAGAAACACAACGCTTTAATGGAATATTAGCGGTAGGGAAACCGATAGTTCTCCCTAGTTTTCGACCATGGGACACTCGACCACTAATACTGTAATCACGTCCTAACATGGTAGCACTTGCAGCCAAGTCATCGACCGCTAATGCATTTCGTATCTCAGTACTGCTTACTCGTAATTGGTTTAAGCAATAGCTTTGGGTGCTGACCACCTCAAAACCGTACTTCTCGCCCGCCTCTTTGAGCATAGCGAAATTACCGGTACGACCTTTACCAAAGCAAAAATCGTCACCAACCACCAAGAACTTCACACCAAGCTTATCAACCAAAAGATCCTTAATGAATGCTTCCGCGGATAAACTTGCAAAATACTGATTAAAATTAACACACAATAAGCGACTGATATCTAGCTTACTCAGTTGCACGTATTTGTCTCGTAAACGAGTTAAACGTGCTGGCGCTCTATCTCGGGCAAACAGCTCCATAGGCTGCGGTTCAAACGTCATAACAACAGAAGGTAGCCCTAATGCTGCAGCTTGTTTAGAAACCTGACTCAAAACCTCTTGATGTCCTAAATGAACACCATCGAAGTTACCTATGGTTAATACACAGCCATGATGCTGCGCTTTAATATTGTGTATACCTCGGATCAGTTCCATTATGATCAGCTAAAACCTGTTATTTGCATCATTTATTGTGTGAAACCGACGGATTATATACTAATCAGTATTAATCTGTCGCTGCTTTTAAATGTTTTACTCGGATACCTAAAATCAGTACCGAAACAATATAAACAAAGCCACCAAGTCCAATCAAGCCAGTTAATGTCAGCGCTCTCTGGCTAAAGCTCCATTCAAGCCAATGTTGCATATTATCCAGCTGCCATAAAATAGCCGCTACCATCACCACACCTGAGATAATTAATTTGGCACTGAACAACAAGGTTGTCTTAGTTAATTGATACACACCCGCAAGGTGCAATCCTCGATATAACAAGGCCATATTCACAAAGGCAGACAGTGCCGTCGCAATCGCCAAACCCACATAGCCATAAAAATAAGCAAAGATCGCGTTAAACACCATATTGGTCACCATAGCGATAATGCCGTACTTAACCGGTGTTTTGGTATCTTGGCGAGAGTAATAGCCCGGAGCTAAAACTTTAATCAGCATGAAATTAAGCAAGCCTGATGCGTAAGCTACCAATGACATCGATGCTTGCTGTACATCGTGTGGAGAGAACTCACCACGCATAAATAGCACCATCAACATGGGTTTAGCTAAAACGATAAGACCTAACATCGCAGGAATACCAAGCAGCAACACCATGCGCACGCCCCAATCCATGGTATGCGCGAACCCTTCCCCTTGAGCATCTACGTGTTTACGAGACAAAGCAGGAAGAATCACAGTCGCAATCGCGATACCGAATAAACCGAGAGGAAATTCAAGCAGTCGGTCTGAGTAGTACAACCAACTGATAGAGCCTGTTGCGAGGAAGCTGGCAATAAAGGTATCAAACAATAAGTTGATTTGGCTGACCGATACACCGAACAGAGCAGGGATCATTAATGTGCGGATCTTAACCACACCCGGGTCTCTCCATCCCCACTTCGGCTTAACCAACACACCCGCTTTGATCAAGAAAGGCATTTGGAAAAGGAATTGGACTAAGCCACCAAGAAACACACCAATAGCCAAACCAATTTCTGGTTGTTCTAAATTAGGTGAGATAAACCATGCAGCGCCTATGATCATCACGTTCAAGAACACAGGAGTAAAAGAAGAGACCGCAAATTTACCTAATGTATTAAGAATGGCACCAGATAAAGCGACGAAGGTGATAAACCATAAATAAGGAAAGGTAATCTTGAGCATAAAGCTCGCTAGCTCAAATTTGGGTGCTGATGGGCCATCATTTAGCCAGTCGATAAACCAACCCGCACCAAACATCGCGGTGATCACGCCAGAGCCCAATACCCCGATGACGGTGACAATAGAAACTAAAACCCCGAGCGTCCCCGACACCTTAGCAATTAAATCTCGTGTCTTATCTTTATCACCTGCGGCGTGATATTCCGTTAATACAGGAACAAACGCTTGAGAAAACGCACCTTCTGCAAAAAGTCGACGTAAGAAATTAGGAATTTTATTAGCGAAGAAAAATACGTCGGCACTCGCTCCTGCCCCCATCAAATTTGCTACTACTACATCACGTACTAGCCCCAATACACGGGAAACAAAAGTCATTGCGCTGACAATCAGGCCTGACTTTAATAGTCGTTTACTCACAGAAACCTCTGACACTGGTTGATTACTTTCAAGCGAGGATAAATACTATCCTGTCCTAAGAAGCATATTTATTAGCATTGGTCTAAAAATGCTGTTAGAATCCCCGCCATCTTAACCGCGATGACCTTTCCATACCAAAGTTTGTTTGGCTACGATTGGTTTTTGCACAAATCATTTGACAATTAAGCGCTAATGAGGGATAGTCCTCGCCCTTAAATTGTCACCGAACTAAGTTTTTGGGAGTTAGACCCTTGGCAAACAGTAAATCTGCTAAGAAGCGCGCTATCCAAGCTGAGAAACGTCGCCAGCACAATGCTAGCCGTCGTTCTATGATGCGCACTTACATGAAAAAGACTATCGCAGCTATCGCAGCTGGTGATAAAGAAGCTGCAACTGCTGCTCTTGTAGAAGTTACACCACTTCTTGACCGTATGGCGACTAAAGGCCTTATTCATAAGAATAAAGCTGCACGTCATAAGTCTCGTTTCGCTGCTGCAATCAAAGCTCTTTAATAGAAATTTGATTACAACGCAAAACGAAAAAAACCGGCCTAGGCCGGTTTTTTTTATATCTAAATTTTGAGTAACGCTTTTATTTTACGTGCTAACAGCCGTTTTTCTGACCGATAAACAATTTAAGCAGATAGATAAAACAAACAATCAGAAAAATAAATAGAGAAGCAAATTGGTACGTAGATAGATAGGTAAACACTAACGTTCAATGTGAAATGCTAACACTTCCTTGTGTCATTCTATCGCTGATAAGAAATCCCCCTCCCACCAGCAATAAGCTACTTGCAGTAAATACCATGCAGTAGGTTAATCATCGCTTTTACTTCTTCACTACTCAATGTGTAATACACAGTTTGAGCTTCTTTGCGAGTTTCGACCAAACCATCTCTTCTCAACCAAGCAAGATGTTGAGATAAAGCAGACTGACTCAGTTCCAACTTGCCACACAACTCCCCAACCGACAGTTCAGTGCCATGTAATAGGCACAAAATCTGTAAGCGACGCTCGTTAGCCATGGCTTTGAGTAGAATCACAGCTTGTGCTGAGTTCTTCTCCATCTCTTTTAAGTTCATAGTTTGGCTCCCTACAACCTTTACGCCAACTACGGGCTATCAGTATTTCCGGCATATTGCGGAGTTATGATAATCGATATCAATTCATTAACAAACTATCTCACTCGAACAATTTGCTAAAATCTGCGTCACATACGTTTTTTACTGCTGGATGTTGGATCATCCTCTCAGCAAATATGACGTAGTACTCCTCTTTTAACTCTTCAATACCGCCTAATAGTTGCAGTGATGTGTCGTCTTCCACTTCAGACATATAAATCGTCGGTGCTAAAAATATTACGTCATGATGGTAACGAGCAAAAGCCTTCATCAATGCGGCATCATCAAACTCACCTAAAATATCTGGCTTAAGCCCTTGTCTATCAAACCATTGCAGCACTTTACGACCCATTGAGGTTCGGCTGCCAGGGATCAAAAGCTTTCTTTGCTCCAATACAGCAGGGAAATTAACCCCTTCAACCTGACCTGAACTAAAAAAGCTCATTCCACTCTCACCCAGCTTTTTACTGAACAGGCCCGGGCTTTGACTAGAGTCCACCGGACAGTCAGACAAAATCATATCGAGCTTATGTTGAGAGAGTTGCTCAAGTAGCATTTCATGGGTCGATTCAAAACATCGCAAGTGAATGCTGTTATCTGGAGGGATGGTCGACATCAGTATCTTACTGACGAGTCTTTTAGAGAGCGCATCCGCGACGCCAACATCAAACAGAATATTGGAGTGCTGGCTGTAATTCACGATGTCCAGCATCTCGTAACTCAGGCCAAACATACGATCGGCATATTTAAAGACCAGTTGCCCAAGCTCTGTAGGCTCAACACTTCGGCCATTACGCTTGGTCAACTTGCCATCCATGCGTTCTTCTAAGGCTTTTATCTGCCCCGTTACCGTTTGTGGTGTTAGGAATAGGGCTTCTGCAGCTTTAGTAACAGAGCCTTGCTTGCAAACCATCCAGAAGTAATACAGATGGTTGTAGTTGAGATGCGACATAGATGTGCCGTAATAAAAGAGTAGATACCCTTTTATATCAAATATGACACCGCCACTCAACAAACTCGGAAAAACCTAACCAAACATAGATTTACCACTTATTTTTTCGAAGTGTCTGATTTCATAATGTAATATTTCATCGATTATTTTCAATTTTTTTCTAACTTTTAAGATCTATATCACCTATAGAATTTCCATTAAAAAACAATTTAAAACAACAACTTAAAACAAACACATTAGCAGTTGGAATATTTAAAGAGTAAATCATCACAAAAAAGTCGCACCTAAACCAAAATGTAATATTACTGAAATATTTCCCCTCTAACATCACGCTCAGATTAAACAAACAGACCAAACACAGACTTAAACGGTCCAATGGAGAAAACATTATGAACCAAGCTACTACTGCAGCCGCGCCTATCTCGAGCACTACTCGTTGGCTACGCTGGGCTAACTTGGCATTCATGCTTTACCTACTATTACTTTCAGTTTCAATGGTTGGTACAGGCTTCAAATGGGCAACAGGCGAGCAAGCAAAGGTTCTTTTCGAATTTGCTTCACACCCAGTTGCAGGCTTAATGATTGGTTTAGTAGCAACAGCGCTTATTCAATCATCAAGTACAGTTACTTCAATTATCGTTGGCCTTGTGGCAGGTGGTTTACCTGTTGAGCTAGCAATTCCTATGATCATGGGTGCTAACATTGGTACTACGGTAACCAATACGCTAGTTAGCCTTGGTCACGTTCGTTGTAAAGAAGAGTTCAAACGTGCATTCGCAAGTGCGACAATCCACGACTTCTTTAACCTATTAGCCGTTGCTATCTTCCTACCACTAGAGATGGCGTTTGGAATTCTAGAGAAAATTTCTCACTGGTTAGTATCACCGATGCTAGCAACAGGTGATATGAGCATGGGTGGTCTTAACTTCATCAAGCCAATCACTAAGCCTGTTGTAAGTGCGATTAAAGAACCACTATCAACGTTTGGCGACACTGTTGGCGGCATCATGCTTATCGCTCTAGGTATCGCAACTATCTTCGTAGCTATTACTGTAATGGGTAAGCTGATGAAGAGCCTAATGGTTGGTCGTGCTCGTGAGATTCTAAAGAACGCAATCGGTCGTGGTCCAATCCACGGTATCGCTTCTGGCTCTATCGTGACTATCCTTGTTCAGTCTTCTTCTACGACAACAAGCTTGATGGTTCCACTAGTAGGTTCAGGTGTTCTTAAAGTACGTGACGTTTACCCATTCACTCTGGGTGCAAACATCGGTACATGTATTACGGCTCTACTTGCAGCTACAGCAGTGTCTGGTGAGTTCGCAGTATTCGCACTACAAATTGCTCTAGTACACTTGGTGTTCAACATCATGTCAACGGTATTCATCTTCGGTATCCCGTTCCTACGTGAACTTCCAGTTAAAGCGGCAGACATGATTTCAGACATGGCTGTGAAGAACAAAGCTGTAGTGGCTGGTTACCTTGTTGCGGTATTCCTTGTACTGCCTGGTAGCGTGTTAGCTCTTACCGCTTAATAGCAAAATAAACATCGCTTATAGCAAAGCCCGCTACCTCCTAGGTTGCGGGCTTTTTCTTTTTAAGAGCAGATACGGGATTAGGGTAAACGAGTAACGAAGAGCTAAAATCAAATTCGAGATATGAGTAAGCTTGTGACAAGAGCTGAAACTGATACGATATAAGAGTAAATCGGTAAGGTAAGCATTACTCACCAAAGAAGTCCGTTCTAGCTCTTCGTATCCCGCATCTCGTTTACCCGCATCTATATATTTCCGTCATTCCCTACAGCGAGGAACGAGCGTGATAGGGAATCCCACAAACACACCACGAAAGAGACTCCCAACTCCTTCCTTCGTCAGTCTAGGGAATGATGAATCGAAAAAAGATTCGAGATGCGTGTAAGCGAGTATCGAAGAGAAAGAGCCAATGCGCGTTGAGAGTATACGAGTAACATAAAGCATCACACAGCATATGATTTCTCTGCTCTTCGAATCTCGATTACTCGTCACTGTAACTTAGATACAAAAAAGGCTGCACAGAGGCAGCCTTTCAATCAAACAAAGCGAGTGAGATTAAACCGAGAATGGGTACTTAATCGCTTCGTGGCATTCGTAACCTTCAACCCAGAAGTCATCCATCGTTACCCATGTTTCCAAATCTTCTAGAGACTTAATCTGAGGATTGATATGGAATGTTGGGCCAGCTAACGGCTCACGCTTTAACTGGATATCACGCATAGGTGCAAGTTGATCTTCGTAAATATGAGCATTTACTAGCTTATGGTAAGCCACGCCAGCTTTCTTACCCGTGATTTGCGCCATGATAGCTAGGAAGACATACACTTGAACCATGTTGAAGTTCAGGCCTAGGGGTACATCGCAAGAGCGCTGAGTGCTGTTTAGGTACAGAGTATCACCAAGTAGTGAGAAGTGATGGCTGTACATACACGGACGCAAACATCCCATGTGGAACTCACCTGGGTTGTAGAAGTTTAAGATCTCGCCGCGGTCATCAATACCGTTAGTTAGATCATCAACAATCTTCTTCAGTTGGTCGATATGACCGCCGTCAGGTTTTGCCCATGCACGTCCTTGAACGCCATAAACACGGCCCATGTCATCTTCACCCTTGCGGTAAGGGTTATTCAGCCATGCTTCATTCAGGTTAGAATTCGCATCCCAAGTTTTAGTCCCTAGCTTACGAAAATCTTCAGCATTGTCGTAACCACGGATATAGCCAAGCAGCTCAGCAACTGCGGCTTTCCAAAAACTCTTACGCGTTGTTACCAGTGGGAATTGGTTATTACCAACATCATATTCAAGGTCAGCATTGATCACGGTTAGGCAACGCTTGCCCGTGCGTTCATTTTCAATCCAAGTACCGTCATCAACGATACGCTGACAGAGATCTAAATACTGTTTCACACCAATTCCTTACTTCGTTTGTTGTGGTAATTCGTCTTTGTAGTGACCACGCTTGTATGCCCACACCATCATCAGCACACCGATGATAACCATTGGCAGTGACAAAATTTGTCCCATAGAGATAAATCCACCGAACAAACCTAGGTGAGCATCAGGTTCACGTACGTATTCTACTAAGAAGCGGAATGTACCATATCCAGCTAGGAATAACCCTGATACAGAACCAAGAGGACGCGGCTTTTTGATAAACCAGTTCAAGATGAAGAACAGCACGATACCTTCAAGCGCCATCTCGTAAAGTTGAGATGGGTGACGAGGAAGTGGACCACCGTTAGGGAACACAATCGCCCATGGCACATCAGTCACACGGCCCCAAAGCTCGCTGTTCATGAAGTTACCTAGACGGCCCATACCTAAACCAAATGGGACGAGTGGTGCAATCATGTCTGCCACGCCAAAGAAGGTGCGACCATTCTTTTTCGCATACCAGAACATTGCGGTGATAACACCCAGCAAGCCACCGTGGAAAGACATACCGCCAGTCCATACCTTAAATAGGTACAGTGGGTCTGCTAGGAAAAGGTCAAAGTTGTAGAAAAGTACGTAGCCAATACGACCACCCAACACCACACCTAGAAAGCCAGCAAACAGTAAGTCTGATACTTGCTCTCGAGTCCAACCACTACCCGGTTGATCAGCTCGGCGATTTGCTAACCAAAGAGCAAACATAAAACCGACAAGGTACATTAGGCCGTACCAACGAACTGAGATTGGTCCTAGTTCAATAAGAACAGGATCGATATTTGGGAATTCGATAAAACCCTGAGACATACTTGGCTCTCTATCTAAATTGATTAACGGTTAGCTCAATGACTAACAGAAAAGACACTACAGCAGCATTGTGGCTGCTATAAACATTAAAAATACCGCAAAGAATTTCTTCAGCACAGGGGTTGGCAATTGAGTGGCCAGTTTCGCACCCACTCGAGTGGTCAAAACTGAGGTACAAGATATCGCGATCAAAGCCGGTAGATAAACATAACCCAAGCTATACGCAGGAAGATCATCGACAGAAGATCCATGCCAAATGAAACCTAGCATTCCCGAAATCGCGATAACACAACCGCATACCGAAGATGAGCCGACGGCTTTACGCATTTCCACACCGTGATGGTTAAGGAAAGGTACCGATAAAGACCCACCGCCAATGCCCGCTAAGCTTGATACCAAACCAATCCCGCCGCCACACAACACGGTTTTAGCTGAACCCGGCATCGATTTTTGGCTCTTGGAGCGAATCGACAATAGCATTTGCAACGCCAACACCAAAACAATCACACCAAAGACTTTTGGTAAGTATTGAGCTGGAATTACATCGGCCACGAAAGAGCCGAGGAAGCCACCTATCACCACACCTGGCATCAACCATTTAACGACAAACATCTCTACGTTACCCAACTTTAGATGGTTAATCGCAGACGATCCCGACGTAACGATGATGGTTGATAGCGAAGTAGCCAATGCCATTTGCATCGCAAACTCTTGGGGGATACCCGCTTTAGGAAGCAAAAACAGTAAGGCAGGAACAACCAGCAAACCACCACCAATGCCTAGCAAGCCTGCTAAAACACCAACAATAGCACCAAGGCCCGCTAACAAGCCTATCAGTTCATATGACACGTTAAATCCTATTTTTTACCTGCTCGAATGAAGCCTGTAAATTCACGCTCTTCGAAATAGTTCAGCATCATACTATAGATGTCACTACCATACGGTTTTGAAAGTGCCTTATTTGCCAAATCCTGTAATTCAGCCAAGTTCGATTGACGAATCAAATATTTGGTTCTTGCGACATTCGAGGTATTCATACTTAACGTCTCATACCCCAATCCAATCAATAGCAGCGCGCCCATCGGGTCACCGGCTAACTCGCCACAAATACAAACAGGTAATTGATATTGCTTACAAGTATCATGAATTTGTTTTAATGCCATGATCACCGCAGGGTGCATTGATTCATAGACATCGGATACTCGTGAATTGTTCCGATCAACCGCTAATAAATATTGGGTTAAGTCGTTGGTACCGACTGAAACAAAGTCGACCTTATGCGCAATCAGCGGCAGTATGTACAGCATGGATGGCACTTCAATCATGATACCAACGCGAGGCATACGCACTCGGTTATCAAGCTCATGCACTTCATCATACGCTTGTTCAATCAACTGTAGCGCGTCATCCAACTCCTGTGCACCAGAGATCATCGGCAGCAAAATACTCAAGTTATGGCTTTCACAGCTCGCACGTAGCATGGCTCGTAACTGAATAATAAAGATGTCAGGATGATCGAGCGTAAACCGAATACCACGCCAACCAAGGAATGGATTGTCCTCTTCGATAGGAAAATACGGTAAGGCCTTATCACCACCGATATCGAGTGTACGCATCACCACTTGTTTCTCTGGGTAGCTTGCCAGTACAGAACGATACTGCTTGAATTGTTCATCCTCTGACGGGAATCTTTGCTGCAACAAGAAAGAAATTTCAGTTCGATACAGCCCTACGCCATCAACGCCTTGGTTGATAGCGATGTTAGTGTCTGCACTTAAACCCGCATTAAGCAGAATCTCGACTTGCTTGTTGTCTTGCGTTTTTGCCGGTAGGTACAGCTCGCGATTGACCATAGAGGAGAGCTCACTCTCTTCTAGAATCAGCCCTCGATACTCTTTGAGCAGGCTTTTAGTCGGCTCAATAAAGATCTCACCGCTATACCCATCAACAATCGCTCGCTTGCCATTAGCTTGAGCTAGGTTGAGGTTTACCCCCATGACGGAAGGTATGCCAAGCGCTCGAGATAAAATCGCTGCGTGCGAGTTCGCCGCCCCTTCCAAGGAAATCACCGCTAAGAGCTTTTCTTTGGGAATAGACGCTAATACCGAAGCGGTTAACTCACGAACCACTAGGATAATCGGCTTATCTAACGTGCGAAGTTCATGTTCAGAGTTGTGGAGGAAATAGAGCAGCCTTTGTCCGAGCTCTCGGATGTCTTGTGCTCTCTCACGAAGATACACGTCCGACATACGAGCAAAGCGATTAGAATAACTCTCTACAACCTGTCTTAGTGCCCAATCGGCTTTATCGCCTTTCTGGATTTGGCTTTTTAGATCCTTACGCAGCATAGGATCGTTGAGTAAGTGAGTAAACAGGTCAAAGATCGCCAACGCATCTTTATTGATTTCGCTATCTAAGCGCTTTCGCATGCGCTTAAAGTCATTGAGGGCGTTTTCAACCGCTACCGCCAACAACTCATGCTCTCTCTCTATATTGAGCGTCGAAGCAGGATAAACATCGGTGAGTTCAGGCTGAGTGTTGTCCCACCATAAGTCACCAATCGCCACGCCCGATGAAGCTGCAATACCTTTAGTAGCCGGTAGCTTCTGTTGCTCTAACAGCCAATGGCCTTGAGTTTGGGCGTGCGCCACAATAACGGCAAGTTGTGCAGAGAGCGTGACAAGGAAGGATTCTTCCATCTCACTAAATAAACGTGGGGTCTTCTGTTGAATGACCAATACACCGAGCACTTGCTTGCGGTGGATAATCGGAGTACCGAGAAAAGAGTGATAGACGTTTTCTCCAAGCTCTGGAAAAAACTTATAAGCAGGGTGAGCAGACGCTTGTGCAAGGTTGATAGGTTCAGCACTTCTTTTAACAAGGCCAACCAGACCTTCGTCAAAACCAATGTGAATGCTATTGCCTTTGAAGATCAGGCCTTGAGTTGCCATCAACTCAAGGCGCTGCATATCATTATTTGCCAAATACACGGTGCAACATTCCGTCTGCATCGCACTGCATGTCTCTTTAACCAAAATATCAAGAGCCGTCGACACATCTTCAACTCTTGATACGTGTTCAACTATTTCCCTTAGTTGACTGAGCATGCTTAACCTCTACGCAATTTGCGCTTTCCTTTTATTTTTCGCTCTTTAAACGGCATTGCTAAAGATGCGAACTCTTTCATCGCTCGACGGTAAACATCTCGCTTGAAAGAAACAACTTGTCGAACTGGGTACCAGTAACTCACCCAACGCCAACCATCAAACTCAGGTGTACTTCCACGCTGCATATTGATATGCGATTCATCGCAATCTAAGCGCAAAAGGAACCACTTCTGTTTTTGTCCAATACAGACAGGTTTAGAATCCCACCGAACCAGTCGTTTGGGTAGCTTGTAGCGTAACCAATGACGACTTGTCGCGACGATCTTTACATCCTTTTTAGTAAGGCCAACCTCTTCATACAACTCGCGGTACATTGCCTGTTCCGGAGTCTCACCTTCATCTATTCCCCCTTGAGGGAATTGCCATGAATGTTGCCCGTATCGTTTAGCCCAGAAGACCTGACCATGGTTGTTACAGATTACAATACCAACATTTAATCGGTAACCATCGCCATCTATCACTGGCCAACCTCTATCTAAATTTTTAATTACTCTGATTTTTCCACATATCCCCAATCGGAGCAAACTTAGTGACGTGATAAGCGCTATATTTATGAATAATAACTAGGAATATGGATAAGTTTTGCTCAAACTCTAGTTACCCACACAATAGTGAGACATAGACCACATTTATTCACCTTTTCTGTGAATAACTATGTGAAGAATTACCCGCAATCGTTTTTTTTAATCCATAGATTCATCAACACCAAAAACAACAAATCAGTCAAAATAATTTTATTATTATATAAATCAGTAAATTAAAATAACATTCTAGTTTTAAAAAACATTAGAAATGTAAAAGATCTTTCAGAAACCTGACATGGTTAAAGATCAACCACTCCGATGTTTATCCACACTACTAAGTGAAAGATTCATTTTGAACCCCATTTGGCAAGCATTTTATCCACCATAAACCCCTGTTTATTTATCCACTAAATTAATATTTCAATTAATTACCTTTATGTCCTGTGGATAACCCTGAGTTTGATCCCTTTTCTCGCAAGGAGATCATTTCTTAACCAGTCGTCATTTGGTGATAACTTCTGATAAAATCATTTTTTTGATCATGCCTTTTATTATGAAACCAGAACCACAAACACAACAAGAGCTGTTAGAGCGCGCGTATGCCATCGCCGGAATGACCTTTAAAGAGCTCGCTGACGAAGCTGAGATGGTGATGCCAAACGACCTTAAGCGTGATAAAGGCTGGGTTGGGCAGCTATTGGAATGGCACTTGGGTGCACCTGCAGGCAGTAAGCCAGAACAAGATTTTGCCAAGCTCGGTATCGAGCTAAAAAGCATTCCGATTAGCTACTCTGGCAAGCCACTCGAAACCACCTTTGTGTGTGTTGCTCCTTTGATGGGTGTGCAAGGCATAACTTGGGAAACCAGCCACGTTCGAAACAAGCTGTCTAAGGTGTTGTGGATCCCTGTCGAGGGAGAAAGAGAGATCCCGCTAGCAGAGAGGCATGTAGGATCCCCTTTGCTATGGACACCAAGCGAGGCTGAAAACGAGCTTCTAAAAAGGGATTGGGAAGAACTGATGGAATTGATCGTGTTAGGCAATGTTGAACAAATAACAGCAAGGCACGGTGAAGCGCTGCATCTACGACCAAAAGCCGCCAACAGCCGAGTGTTAACGGAAGCCTACGGTGCAAGTGGAAAGCCCATCAAGACTAAACCGCGTGGTTTTTACCTAAGAACTCAATTCACCCACAAATTGCTGACGACACACTACGCATAGGTCGCTTAACGCACTTCAAAGATAGGATGATCAGTGTGTTATCAACCGTCGGTAGTAAGAAACGAGTTCTAATGAGGTTTGAGCGCCAGTTCAATATCACAGTAGCTTTGGCTTGGCTCATTACCAAACTCATCATAGGCGTTGTGTAAGCGAAGATACGCCTTTTCAAAGCCGAGCCGGAGTAACTCTTCTTTCACTTGATCCAAGGATCCAAAGTGAAGCGGCTCACCGTCTTGCTTTACCGGTTCTAGCTTGCGTTTATATTCCACTGCTAATAGATATTCCGAGATATCGGAACAGCCAATAACGTATACCTTTGGTGTTTGATACGAGTCTTTGTGCTCTCCATGTAACCACATGTCTAATTGATGCTTTTGCATAGCCAGCCTCCCTTGCTCTATAAAGCGTAGTAGAACTCTTTTTCTTTACTAGATAACGACTTAAAAAAGCACACATAACGGCTTAAAAAAGCAAAAAAGAGAAGCAAGTGCTTCTCTTTTTTGGCCAGTTCTAGTTCAAAAGCTTGCACTTCCGACGCCACAACTATCGCTGATATTTATCTTAAGGGGTGAAAGGCGCTATCACCCCACAAGATTACGTCGGTATTCGCGCGCTTAAGACTCGACGAAGGTGACGAACTCGACGTTCAATCGTAACGACTTCAGGTTCAGAAAAACCAATTGGTCGACCATCGGCTTCAAGGCCAATATCTCTCAATAAATGAGTATTGTTCCATGGTAGATCGTATGAACTACGACGAACTTTTCGTTGCCATTCACGTTCTTCACGACGAAGGTCTGCACGGATAAGGACTGTTGCTAGTTTTAAGTATACTGAGTGACGCATAATAACTCTCCAGTTGTAAAATAAACTGAGGAAAAATAGCGTGTTAAATAGTATGAGGGCTTCTCACTTAGCTGCTATTTTTCCGCAGCCAAATAAGGGTACGGATCTATTAGTTAGGTTTATCTTGGGTGTTTCGATCGGCCATGGCTGATGTTTGTGACATAACAGTCACCATGTCAGTACACGGATCAAACGACGCGCAAATATGCTGTATAAAATCGAAATGTTTCATTTGCGCCTCCAAACTAACTAAAAAATCCAAAAAGAAATGAGATAATAAAAGCAAATAAGTCTTTGTTAAACCATTGCTTTCACGGTTAAAGTCTAACCAAGTGAGTATATTATTCAACCGATAATTGATTAACAATTTCAAAACAAATGATTCACCCAAAATATTAGTTGCATATTACTTTATATATAACATATTCACTATGATTATATAAAATCACAGAACATCTCTCTTAAAGACCGAGCCTCTAATAGCTCAATCTATCAACCTGTAAATCTGTCAATCTGTCAATCTGTCAGCAGTCAACGATCAACGATCAACGATCAACGAGAAGTTGCAGCAATGGATATAAAAAAACCACGCATCATGCGTGGCTCTTAGATTGACACTAACGGGATAGAATCAATGAATAGAGAGCTCTAAACAACACCTTCAGAAATCAGGCTATGTTTGTTCAGCAATCGGTACATGGTTGCACGCGAAACTCCAAGCTCCTTAGCGGCCAACGATACTTGACCACCATAAGATTCCAGAACAATCAGCAACGCATCTCGCTCTGAACGCTCACGGATACTTTTGAGACTGCGGCGCTCATCATTCTGTTTTGGTAAATCCAGTTGGTGATCCTCAATGATCACAGCATCAGACATCAACACAACACGCTTAATCTGATTCATCAGCTCACGCACATTTCCAGGCCAATGGTATCGATTCATCGAACGGATAGCATCGTCTGAGAAGCTCTTCGCTTGAGCATTAAACTCTTTCGAGTACTCACGCAGAAAATGATTCGCCAGTACTGAAATATCGCTCACACGTTCTTTTAAGCTTGGAACATGAATACGCAGAACATTGATATAGTGATAAAGCTCTTCATTGAAGTCGCCCTCGATCAACGCCTTCTCGATATCAGAGGAGTTCGCGGCCAGAATACGCACATCGACAGATTTAGGTCCATTCGCAGTTTCAATCTTACCTTCTTGTAGAAAGCGCAACAGGTTCAGTTGTTGATTGCGTGGCATCGCTAAAACATCATTAAGCAAGATGGTTCCGCCATCGGCTTCTTCCAACATACAAGGCGCAGTCGCTGACTGTGCTGATATGCCAAACACCTCGGCCTCTATTCTCATTTCAGACAAGGCACGACAGTTAACCGTTAAAAATGGTTTCTGTGCTCGCGACGAATTTTGATGAATCGAGCGTGCAATCGTCTCTTTACCAGCCCCACTCTCGCCATAAATCAAGATACTGACATCAGTCGGCCCAATACGCTTTACTTGGTCTCTCAAGCGCTTCACGGCCACAGAATCGCCTAGCAGTCCCATGTTGTTATTGATGCCGTAGTTTGGCCATACCTTCTGCTCAAGCTTAAGCATACCCAGTTGGTGACCAATGGTACTCAGCAATTGAGAATCTGGGATTGGCGCCGTGAAAAAGTCGATACAGAAGTTCACGATAAATTGGCAAATGGTATCAGAGCTCAATTGCGATTCACGAATAAAGGCGAGCCATCTTACTTGCTTGTTGTTGCTCACGAGATTAGCGATACCGTTAAGGCTAAACTCATCATGACTAAGATCCACAATGCCAATGCATGGGCCAATGTCAGCAATCAAGGCATCGGCTTTTCGTAGATCTGCACACTGGGTACACTGCCAACCCACTTGTTCTAACACTGATAACCAGGGTTCGTACGCACCACCAACCACGATAAGAGAACCTGGTAAGGAATCCATCTTAAATTGAGTTCCCATCCTTCTTCCTTATTCTATTTTTATTTAAATCAGACTAATACGAGTTTAATGCTGATAACTCTACAAAATGCCACGAGATCGTATTCAGCGCCGAGGCGTATAATAATGAGACTATCTTAGATTTTTCGTCTCAATAGTAAGACTATCTCAGAAATAGTGATTTTTCGAATCAAGAGTGCGGTGCAAGCAAGGTTTTAAAGTCATAAAAGCAGAAAAGCCACCCGAAGGTGGCTTTTCAATTAACGCGTTTGTTACAAACCGTAAGCAAAAATTACGCTTGTGGGCGCATTGCCGGGAACAAAATCACATCACGAATTGTGTGCGTGTTTGTAAATAGCATCGCTAGACGGTCAATACCGATACCTTGACCCGCTGTTGGCGGTAGGCCGTGCTCTAGTGCTGTAATGTAGTCTGCATCGTAGTACATCGCTTCGTCATCACCCGCGTCTTTCGCGTTAACTTGCGCTTTGAAACGCTCGTCTTGGTCTTGTGCATCGTTAAGCTCAGAGAAACCATTCGCAACTTCACGGCCACCGATGAAGAACTCAAAACGGTCTGTGAAGAACGGGTTGTCATCGCTACGACGAGCTAGAGGAGAGATGTCCGCTGGGTAGCCAGTGATGAACGTTGGTTGAATTAGCTGAGGCTCAGCCGTTTCACCAAAGATCTCTTCTAGAAGCTGACCACATGTCCAGAACGTTTCTACGTCTACGTGTACAGATTTTGCGATAGCAACCATCTTTTCACGGTCTTGTAGGTCTGCTTCTGTTAGCGCTTGAATCTCAGCGTGCTCAGGGTTGTAGTGTTTGATTGCATCGAACATGCTCATGCGAGCGTAAGTGCCACCGAACTCAACCGTTTCGTCACCGTAAGGCATAGAAGTAGAACCAAGAACGTCCATTGCTGCCGTGCTTAGCATCTCTTCTGTCAGATCCATAAGGTCTTTGTAGTCAGAGTACGCTTGGTAGAATTCCATCATTGTGAATTCTGGGTTGTGACGTGGAGATAGACCTTCGTTACGGAAGTTACGGTTGATCTCGAATACACGGTCAAAACCACCCACCACTAGACGCTTAAGGTAAAGCTCTGGTGCAACACGTAGGTACATGTCGATGTCTAGTGCATTGTGATGAGTGATGAACGGACGTGCAGTTGCGCCACCCGGGATCACGTGCATCATTGGCGTTTCAACTTCTAGGTAGCCTTTCGCGCTCATGAAGTTACGGATTGAAGATACAAGCTTAGAACGCACGATGAATGCATTACGAGAATCTTCGTTCACGATTAGGTCAACGTAACGCTGACGGTAACGCATCTCTTGGTCAGTTAGACCGTGGAACTTCTCTGGTAGAGGACGAAGTGCTTTAGTCAGCAATTCAAACTCTTCCATGTTCACGTAAAGGTCGCCTTTACCTGATTTGTGAAGCGCACCTTTAACACCGATGATGTCACCGATATCTAGGCCTTGGTACTTCTCTTTCAGTACTTTTTGAACGTCTTTCGCTGCGTATGCTTGGATACGACCAGAAGTTTCTTGAATCGCAAGGAATGGACCACGCTTCGCCATAATACGACCAGCGATCGCAACGATGTGGTTAAGCTCTTCGAGCTCTTCCTTAGTCTTCTCACCGAATTCCGCTTGAAGGTCGCCAGCTAGGTGCTCACGACGGAAGTCATTTGGGTGACCGTTAGCTTTGCAGTTTTGGCGGATGTGATCCAGCTTGCTGCGGCGCTCAGCGATTAGTTTGTTCTCTTCAGGTGAAGAAGCTTCTTGTGCGTTTTCGTTTTGAACAGCATCAGTCATTAGAGATGTACCCTGCTTTTATAATTTGGACAGCTATATTTTTTCAAATATAGGCATTTTTACCAATATTATTGGTAAAGCTTAATAGTTGATAAAGCTTACAGACCTGATTTCAGGCTAGCTTCAATAAACTTGTCTAAGTCACCGTCAAGAACCGCTTGAGTGTTACGGTTTTCGATGCCGGTGCGTAAATCTTTGATACGAGAATCATCCAGTACGTAAGAGCGGATCTGACTGCCCCAACCGATGTCTGATTTCGTTTCTTCGCTCGCTTGTTTTTCAGCATTTTGTTTTTGAATCTCAAGTTCAAAAAGCTTAGCACGTAGCTGCTTCATCGCTTGATCTTTGTTCTTATGCTGCGAACGGTCATTCTGACACTGAACCACGGTGTTAGTCGGAACGTGAGTAATACGTACCGCTGATTCCGTGGTGTTTACGTGCTGACCACCAGCGCCAGAGGCACGGTATACATCAATACGTAAGTCAGAAGGATTAATGTCGATCGTAATGTTGTCATCAATCTCAGGATAGATAAACGCAGAGGCAAATGAAGTATGACGACGACCACTTGAATCAAATGGTGACTTACGAACTAGACGGTGAACACCAGTCTCTGTACGTAACCAACCGTAAGCGTACTCACCAGAGATACGTACCGTTGCACCTTTAAGGCCAGCAACATCACCATCAGACACCTCGATAACTTCAGTCTTGAAGCCTTTCGAATCAGCCCAACGTAAGTACATACGCAACATCATTGAAGTCCAGTCTTGAGCTTCTGTACCGCCCGAGCCTGACTGTAAATCGATGTAGCAATCTGATGCATCGTGATCACCAGAGAACATACGACGGAATTCCAGCTTCTCTAGCTTAGCTTCAAGCTCGGCCAGTTCTGGTTCAATTTCATCGAACGTTTCTTGATCTTCTTCTTCAACCGCAAGCTCTAATAGGCCATCAACATCCTCAACGCCCTGGTCAAGTTGGTCGATTGTTTCTACTACCGCTTCCAATGCAGAACGTTCTTTACCTAGCGCTTGAGCACGCTCAGGTTCGTTCCATACATCCGGTTGTTCTAATTCTGCGTTTACTTCTTCTAGACGCTCTTTCTTAGCGTCATAGTCAAAGATACCCCCTCAGGATATTTGTGCGCTCAGACACATCCTGCAGACGGTTTTTTATAGGATTGATTTCAAACATTTTAGCTCATCATTTATGAGTAGAATTTAACCGAAGAATTGTACTCAAAAGTGTGACGGAGATACAGAATTTTTTAGAGCGGTGAACCAAGATTCAATAACTTAATGGGATATAAAATTGACAGGCAGAAAAAACACGTAAAATTTGTAAGGGAAGGGAAGAGAACAAGCTCTGTTTTTGAACAAAGCTTGTTGAATTTGGCGCTATATGATGAGAATTGTTGAGTCTAAAAAGAACTATTTGGCCTCGATGTAATCAATCATCAGCTGCAAAGATTGGTTGCCACGAAACTCGTTAATATCGAGCTTAAATGCAAGGTGCACAGTTTTCACCGAAGCATCAGACCAGCGGCGTAGGTCCACATTAAAGGCGATACCATCAATCATCACATTGGTCGGGTGACCTTTGTAGAGCGGCTCCAACATCAACTTAAGATGTTTTTCACCCACCAACTTTTGATGCAGTACTTTAAATTCACCATCGAAGATTGGCTCAGGGAAAGCTTGTCCCCACGGGCCACCTGAACGCAGCGTTTCAGCGGTGTGCATCGAGAACTCTTCTGGTAACAGCTCACCATCAGACAAGATAATGCCCTTCAGTGCTGTTTCTCCAAGTTCATTCTTCACCACATCATTGAACAGCTTGCTGAAGCGTTCAAAGTCCTTTTCCATGATGGTTAAACCAGCCGCCATTGCGTGGCCACCAAATTTAAGAATCAAGCCAGGGTTTTGAGTATCAATTCGGTCCAATGCATCACGCATGTGCAGACCCGGAATTGAACGACATGAACCTTTGATACTGCCTTCGCCGCCATCTGCAAACGCAATCACTGGGCGGTGGTATTTGTCTTTGATACGCGAAGCCAAAATACCAATCACACCTTGGTGCCAATCACGTTGGAATAGTGCCAAGCCAGAAGGTAGGTCGTCTTTACCAAATTCAAGGCGCTCACAAAAAGCCATCGCTTCTTGCTTCATACCCTCTTCGATCTCTTTACGTGTTTGGTTCAAGCCATCTAACTCACTCGCCATTCGACGAGCCGCATGGATGTTGTTACTCATTAGCAGCTCAACACCAAAAGACATGTCGTCTAATCGACCAGCTGCATTGATACGAGGACCAAGAGCAAAGCCAAAGTCAGACGCCACCAAACGCTTAGCGTCTCGCTTAGCAATTTCGATCAAGGCTTGAATGCCCGGACGAGCTTTACCCGCACGAATACGTTGCAAACCTTGATGAACTAAAATTCGGTTGTTTTCATCGAGTGGAACCACGTCGGCAACCGTACCCAGCGCCACAAGGTCAATCAGTTCCATCAACTTAGGTTCTGTCATGCCGCGCTCTGCAAACCAACCCAATTTACGCATGTGAACACACAATGCCATCATCAGGTAAAAAGCGACACCAACCCCCGCTAGGGCTTTCGAAGGAAAAGCACAACTTTCAAGGTTTGGGTTAACCATAGCATCGACCATTGGCAGTTCATTGCCCGGCAAGTGATGATCGGTAACCAGAACCTCTAGCCCTTTCTCTTTAGCAAAGCGAACACCTTCAATTGAAGATACACCGTTGTCGACCGTCATGATCACTTCAGCACCAAGCTCGATTGCCTGTTCAACAACCTCAGGGCTCAAGCCATAACCATCTTCAAAACGGTTTGGTACCAGATAGTCGACGTTAGAGCTGCCGAGCATACGTAACGCTAAAACAGACAGCGCCGAGCTGGTCGCGCCATCGGCATCAAAGTCACCAACAATGATGATGCGTTTTTGCTGCTGAATAGCTTTGAACAACAGCTCAACCGCAGCATCAATGCCGCCCAGTTTTTGATAAGAGTGCAAGCCTTTCGCTGCTGTCTCTAGTTGGTCGGCACTGTCGATTCCACGACTCACATAAATGCGCTTTAACAAGTCAGGTAAGTGAGCAGGTAAGACTGAAATGTCGACCTCAGGACGGCGTTGGATCTCTATCATATAAAAATGGGCCCGATATCAATCAGGCCACTCCTTAAATCAAAAACATGGGGGATAAATTGGCAATACAGAAAACGAGATTATTGCTCTAAACGTTGAAGAAGTTGTGCTGGCGGTAAGTAACCACTCACCAACTCACCACTTGCTAGCACGATAGCCGGTGTGCCATTGATGCCAAGCTCACGACCCAGTTGGTATTGTTTAGCAATGATCTGCTTTTGCTCTGCTAGGTCTTTACCAGACGCTGGCATTTGACGGTTTACTTTAGCGTCATGCATCGCTGTTTTTGGATCATCTGACGCCCAGATTGCTGCCATTTGATCGGCAACTTGCCCTGTCGCACCTTGGCGTGGGTAAGCCATGTAACGAACGGTGATACCCAAATCGTTGTAGCCTTGCATTTGGCTGTGCAGACGAACACAGTAGCCGCACGTAATGTCAGTAAATACCGTCACAACATACTTTTCGTTATCGGCTTTGTATTCAATAACCGTATCCGACATCGCTGCCACTTTTTCAGCATTCAGCGGAGCTTGACGCTCAGCCAAAACATCACTGAACTTTCCGTTTTCATCCAAAGAGTAAAGAGTGCCGGCTAGAAAGTGATCGCCCTCTGGAGAAGAAAAGATAATGCCGCTGTTGGTTTGAACTTCTAAAAGACCATCGATATCCGAAGGCACAATCTTATCGACCTTAATACCGATTTTTTCAAAACGCTTAGTTAACGCAACTGTATCAATAGCTTGAGCTGGAGCAGCTTCTACGGCTGTTGATGTTGTTTCTACTTTCGCTTCTGATGCATTACATGCAGTAATCATAAGAGGAAGCGCTAGTAGAGGAAGACGGCGTAATACGCTCATTAAGTTCACCTTAAAAATAAATGGATTTAAGCACGTGGGTGATGCTGCGCGTGAATTTGCTTGAGCCTTTCAGTCGCCACGTGAGTATAAATTTGGGTTGTCGATAAGTCACTATGCCCAAGTAACATCTGTACGACCCTGAGATCTGCGCCATAGTTCAGTAAATGCGTCGCAAAAGCGTGTCTCAATACGTGTGGTGACAACAGCTCTGTATCGATCCCAGCGACGACCGAGTAGTGCTTAATACGATACCAGAACGTCTGACGGGTCATTTGCTTGGCGCGTTTACTCGGAAAAACCACATCAGAACTGTTTTCGCCAAGTAGATGTGGACGACCCTGTTCAATAAAAGTCTCTATCCAATCCACCGCATTTTCGCCCATTGGTACTAAGCGCTCTTTGCCACCCTTACCAATAACACGCACCACGCCCTGCCTTAGGCTGATGTTTTCCATCGTCAAGCTAACCAGTTCTGTCACACGCAAACCGGTTGCATAGAGTAACTCAAGCATCGCCTTATCGCGAAGCTCAATCGGATCGTTCGGATCTGGCGCATCGAGCAAAGCATCAACCTGTTCTTCGCTCAAATCTTTCGGCAAGCGTTGCGGCAGCTTCGGGCTGATCAACAAGGCACTTGGATCATCGCCTCTGATTTTCTCGCGGTGCAAATATTGGAACAAGCGACGAATCGCCGACAACATACGGGCACGAGAGGTCTGCTTAAAATCGGCGTCGGCTAACCAGCCTTGATAATCCTGTAAACCTGAAAGGCTAATGAAGTCGAGGCGGTAATTGTTCTTTTCCATCCACGCTAATAACTTGGACAAATCGGTACGGTACGAGACAAGCGTATTCTCCGATAATCCTCGCTCCATCCACATAGCATCTAAAAACTGCTCAACGAGACCGTGGTCTGCGCTCTGCCCTTGAGGCGACTGCATAGTGTTACTCACAATATTGGAAACTGTTTTGAGAGTATGCCAGAGCAAATATGAATGCCATAAAAATTACGACTTGAGCGGATAATCGCTGCAATCGAAGTCGATTTATGGTTAGAATTCGCCATCTGAAATTAAAATCGAACGTTTGCTATGAAAATTGGATTATTTTACGGCTCAACCACCTGCTACACAGAAATGGCAGCAGAGAAAATTCGCGGCATTATTGGTGAAGACCTAGTTGATATCCATAACGTGAAAGAAAGCCCTCTTTCATTGATGGCGGACTACGACCTTTTATTGCTGGGCATCTCGACTTGGGACTTCGGTGAAATCCAAGAAGATTGGAATGAACTGTGGGAAGACATCGCAACCACGCCTATGGAAGGCAAGGTTGTGGCTCTGTTTGGTTTGGGTGACCAAGAAGGCTACGGCGAATGGTTCCTAGATGCGATGGGTCTATTGCATGATGAACTGAAAACCGCGGGTGCAGAGTTTGTTGGCTTCTGGCCAAACGATGACAGCTACGAGTTCGAAGCGTCTAAAGCGTTAACCGAAGACAAATCTCAATTCGTTGGTTTGGCGCTTGATGAAGATTCACAATACGAGCTAAGCGACGACCGTATCGAAAGCTGGGTTGAGCAAGTACTGGTTGAGTACAGCGAAAAGCTATAACCAAACAGAAGTACTCCCGGCTAAGTAGCTAACCAAGTAACTAGCTGGATATAAAAAGACCACAGAATACAAAAAGGCCTCATTACTGCGAAGTAATGAGGCCTTTTCTATTTCATCTCGAAGGACAATCTAATCTCAACGGAAGATTAAACAGTCTCTTCAGCCATCTCTTGTTCTGTTGACTTGCCAACAAAGAACATACAGATGATTGCAGCCGTTGTTGGAAGCAACCAACCCATACCGATCTCAAACAGTGGCAGCATCTTAAGTGCAGACACGTCTACACCCGCTACTTTAGCGCCATCAATAAGAGCAAACAGCAGTGACACTAATACCACTACGCGGTAAGCCGCTTTTGGATTAGGGAAACGGCTACGTAAGAATGTCAGAGCAACCAACGCGATAGCGACTGGGTACAGTGCAAACAGTACTGGAACAGACAGAGAAATCAGTTGAGAAAGACCAACGTTCGCAACGGTTGCACAAGCTACACCATTGATGATTACCCAAGTCTTGTAAGACAGAGGCGTTAGCGAGCTGAAGTAATCAGAACATGCTGACACAAGGCCAATCGCCGTAGTTAGACATGCTAATAGTACGATCACAGAAAGCACTAGCTGACCAGAAGGACCAAACAACGATTGAACGTATAGGCTTAAAATAGCACCGCCATTGTCTGCACCAGCTGCGACTGTTGCACTTGTTGCGCCTAGGAAAAATAGAGAGATGTAAACAAACGCCAGACCCGCTGCGGCAATACAACCCGCGCTAATTAGGTACTTAGTCGTCGCTGCACGGTCAGTAATGCCCTTGCTACGAATCGCATCAACAATCAGCATACCAAACATCAAAGAAGCAAAAGTATCCATGGTGTTGTAGCCTTCAAGGAAACCTTTGGTTAGTGGTTGAGTGATGTACTCACCGTGAGCCGCAAGAATATCGCCTTGAGGGTTAACGAATACAGCAATCGCCAGCACAACCAAACCAACGAACAGTGCAGGTGTTAGCACCTTACCAATGACGTCAATAAGCTTACCTTGCGACCATGAGAAGAACATCGCTACTGCAAAAAATGCAATCGAAAAGAGAGTTAGGTGAGCTTGAGAGGCATCGATGAAGAACGGTTTCACCGCCATCTCATAGGCAACAAGGCCAGTACGCGGTGCAGCAAATGCAGGACCGATAATGATAAAGATCAGTACAGCCATGATGGTTGCTGCTTTCTTAGGAAGATCTTTAGTTAAGTGACCCCAAGAGCCACCAGCCACTGCGACCGCGACGATAGTGATTAACGGCAGACCAACGGCAGTCAGCAGAAAACCAGACATCGCTGGAAGGAAGTGATCACCGGCTAATTGGCCAGCTAGAGGTGGGAAGATGATGTTACCCGCACCCAAGAAAAACGCAAAAAGCATAAAGCCCAATGCCATTATATCTGTTAGTTTTAGACTCTGTTTCACAGATAATCCTTAATTATATTTATGAATTTATGTTGTGCTTACATGAATGTTACAGCTCAAAGCTGCCAATCAATCTATAAAATAGTCGCGCATAATGACGAAACAACTGGCTAGCTGCAAGTCACCACACAAAAACACCATATAAATTTGCATATGAGAACAAAAAGCAGTGGATTCCACTAGCTATAGAAAAATAGCCACAATTATAAACTAACCATAATGCACAACAATATTCTTCCAAGCAGAACATTGATTCATACAAGCGGTTAACATTAGAGCTAATCACTTAAAATATCTCGATACTCAGAACATTAATGAAAGACAAAACAGTGCAAACTAAAAGCTTCAATTTTAAGCAATTCTCAATTTACGGCGGGAAAAGCGGTATGCCAGTCAGTACCGATGGCGTATTACTTGGCGCGTGGGTAAGCCTGCCACAAAGATCATGTGTACTCGATATTGGAACCGGGACAGGTCTGCTGGCTTTGATGGCTGCGCAGCGTTTTGAAGATGCTTCAATCTCTGCGATAGATATTGATCAACACGCTATTGATGCTGCCACTGTCAATATTGAGCAGTCGCCTTGGCAAAATCGTATCTCCCTTGATCACGGCAGCGTGTTAACAACCGACTTTCCACAAAGGTTTGATGCGATCATCTGTAACCCGCCCTACTTCAACTCTGGAGAACAGGCGCAGCAAAGCCAAAGAGCCACCGCCAGGCACACCGACAGCTTGGATCATTTAGCGCTTGCCCAGCGTTGTTTCGAGATAACAACCGACGCCGCGACTGCCAGTTTCATCCTACCGACGCCTGAGGGGGAAGGTTTTATCAAGCTTGCCGAGCAATGTGGTTGGTATCTAGCAAAACGCCTTGATGTAAAAACAACAGATAAAAAGCCAGCTAGCCGAATTTTATTCGAGTTATCTAAAGATCCTGCTTGCGAGCAAGATTTGCAGCGCGAATCGCTTACAATTCACCATCAAGGTGGTTATAGCGAAGCATTTATTGCGCTCACTAAAGATTTTTATCTCAAGATGTAGCAAATACCATGTGATCCTAATCACTAATGCTTCTATAATGTCCGACTACTCTTTTTTATCGTCTGCTTTTTGAGGCAGAAACATTTATTGCTTGTGGAGAAACAACAGTGATCAGAACCTTTGCAGAACTCGATCTAAACCAAGAGCTGCTTAAAGCAATTGACGAAATGGGCTACGAACGTCCAACACAGATACAAGCTGAAGCAATCCCACAAGCGTTAGATGGAAGAGACGTTTTGGCTTCTGCGCCAACAGGTACTGGTAAAACAGCATCATTTGTATTGCCAGCACTGCAATACCTACTGGATTTCCCACGTAAAAAATCTGGCCCTGCACGTATGCTTATCCTGACGCCAACGCGTGAGCTAGCAATGCAGATCACCGAACAAGCACGTGAGCTTGCTAAATACACCAGCCTAAATATCTTCACGATCACGGGCGGTGTGATGTACCAAGAGCACGCAGATATCTTAAGTACCACTCAAGATATCGTAGTAGCAACACCTGGCCGTTTGATGGAATACATTGAAGGCGAGCGTTTTGACTGTCGTGCGATTGAATGGCTGGTTCTAGATGAAGCCGACCGCATGCTAGACATGGGCTTTGGTCCTGTTGTTGACCGTCTGTCTGCAGAGTGTCGCTGGCGTAAACAAACTTTACTGTTCTCAGCAACGCTAGAAGGTAAAGGCATTGAAGGCTTCACTGAAGATCTACTGAAAAACCCAGCGGAGATCGATGCGAAATCATCACTTCGTGAGCGTAAGAAGATCACTCAGTGGTACCACCGTGCAGACACAGCAGAGCACAAGCTGAACATCCTAAAGCACGTCATCACAGAGCAAGCTGAGCGCAGCATCGTATTCTTGAAGACGCGTGATCGTCTAGGTGATCTACGAGCTCAACTTGAAAGCGCGCAAATTCCATGTGCGTGGATCCAAGGTGAAATGCCTCAAGATCGTCGTAACAACGCGATTGCTCGTTTCCGTGACGGCTCTGTAAACGTACTACTAGCGACTGACGTTGCTGCTCGTGGTATCGACCTTCCAGACGTAAGCCACGTAATCAACTACGACATGCCACGTACTGCTGACGTATACCTACACCGTATTGGCCGTACGGCTCGTGCTGGTAAAAAAGGTAACGCGGTTTCTATCATTGAAGCGCACGATCAACTAATGATTGAGCGTGTGGCTCGTTACACAGACGAACCAATCAAAGAACGCTTCATCGAAGGCATGCGCCCTACGCATAAGAAAGCGGCCGTGACTAAGAAGAAGAAGCCGAAGAAAGAAGATAAGAAAGCGGTAGAGAAACAAAAAATCGCGAAGAAGAAAAAAATCGCGAAGAAAAAGAAAGCAGCAAAGAAGAAGTAATCTACCAGCTTCAACGATTCAATAAAAAAGCCCCATGCAGTTCGCTGCATGGGGCTTTTCTCTATCTGGTCTGTTATCAGGCTAAAACCGAGAGCTACTCGTTAGCCAAGGACTACTAGTTTTGCTCTTCGCGCTTAAAGACAAGCTCTTTCGCGTTCGACTCTTCTTCAACGAAGTAGTAGCCCGCCGTATCAAACTGGGTCAGCGCCTCAACCGAGTCGATCTTGTTCTCGATGATGTAGCGAGCCATCATGCCACGCGCTTTCTTCGCGTAGAAACTGATCACCTTGTACTGACCGTTCTTGCAGTCTTTGAATACAGGGGTAATCACTTGGCCATCCAAGTTCTTCGGCTTCACGGCTTTAAAGTATTCGTTAGACGCCAAGTTGATCAACACATTGTCGCCTTGAGCATTCAACGCTTCATTCAGCTTGTCTGTGATGATGTTGCCCCAGAACTGGTACAAGTTAGTACCACGAGCATTGGCTAAGCGTGTACCCATCTCTAGGCGGTATGGCTGCATCAAATCTAATGGCTTAAGCAAGCCATATAACCCAGAAAGCATGCGCAGGTGGTCTTGTGCGTAGTCAAAATCTTCATCCGATAGCGTTTCAGCGTCTAGGCCAGTGTATACATCGCCTTTAAAGGCTAGGATTGCTTGGCGTGCGTTGTCTTGGGTAAAGGTCTCGCTCCACTGCTCAAAGCGCGCTACGTTCAACCCTGCGATTTTATCGCTGACTTTCATCAGTGCAGAAATATCTACTGGCGTCAGTTTGCGGCACTCTTCAATCAGCTCAGCAGAGTGTTCAACAAACTCAGGCTGACTAAAGCGTTCCGTCGCTAATGGTGATTCGTAATCAAGTGTTTTGGCTGGAGAAACGACAACTAACATAACTTTACCCTAATCGGTTATCTAACTGGATGCTGCTAGAGTATAGAAAAAACATCAACTTGTCTTTATGACTCTTCCTATTACTTCGATAGGGAGAATGAGCTTCGATAGACAGAATGAGACAAATGACAGGCAAACAAAAAGGCTAAGGTCGAAACCTTAGCCTTTCTAATCACTTTAGGATGAGCCGTTTATCGCTCCAACAAGATTACTTCTTGTTGTTGTCCCAAATACCGTCTTCCAGCTGAGACTTAAGCTCTGGGAAGTCATTCGAATCGAATGTTGGTACTTTACCCGCGTCTAGTTGGCGGTTGTAGTCTTTCGCTAGCTTAATCACGATACCTGATAGCAGGATAATCGCCACCAAGTTAACAATCGCCATTAGGCCCATCGATACGTCAGCCAGTGCCCATACCGTTGGTAACGTCGCTAGAGAACCGAACATAACCATACCCAGAACAACGATACGGAACAGCACTAGGCCCTTCTTGTTGTTGTGCTCAAGGAAGATAAGGTTCGTTTCAGCGTACGAGTAGTTTGCAATGATTGAAGTGAAAGCGAAGAAGAAAATCGCTACCGCTACAAAAATGCCGCCCCATTCGCCCACTTGTGCTGTTAGTGCACGTTGCGTTAGTTCGATACCCGTTACTTCACCGTGTGGTACATACTCACCAGACATCAGGATGATTGCGACTGTTGCTGAACAGATAACAATGGTATCCATGAACACGCCTAGCATTTGCACGTAACCTTGTGATGCTGGGTGCGGTGGGTAAGGCGTAGCAGAAGCTGCTGCGTTTGGCGCAGAACCCATACCCGCTTCGTTCGAGAACAAACCACGTTTGATGCCGTTAATCATCGCTTGTGCGATTGCGTAACCTAGGCCACCCGCTGCTGCTTCTTGCAGACCGAATGCACTCTTGAAGATAAGAGCCAGTACTTCAGGCACTTTCTCGATGTTCGCGAACATCACGTACATAGCGATCGCTAGGTAAGCCAATGCCATGATTGGAACGATGATTTCTGCTGTGCGTGCAATCTTACGGATACCACCGAAGATAACGAACGCAGAGATGATTACGATACCAACACCAACGTAGCTACGCTCAAGGTCGAATGCCGTATTCATTGCGCTTGCAATCGCGTTCGCTTGAACCGCGTTGAATACAAGACCAAATGCAATGATGAGGAAGATAGAGAATAGAACCCCCATCCAACGCATGCCTAGGCCTTTCTCCATGTAGTATGCAGGGCCGCCGCGGTAGTTACCGTCGTTATCACGCGTTTTGTATAGCTGTGCCAGTGTGCTTTCTGCAAACGATGTTGCCATACCTAGCATTGCGATTAGCCACATCCAGAAGATAGCACCAGGGCCACCAGCGGTTAGTGCTACAGCAACACCTGCCATGTTACCCGTACCTACACGAGCAGCGAGACTAGTACAAAGAGCTTGGAAAGAAGAGATACCAGCACTGTCTGCTTTACGGCTGTTTCTAAGAACAGAGAACATGTGGCCGAAATGGCGGAATTGAATGAAGCCTAGTCGTACAGTGAAGTAGATACCCACACCAACCAGTAAGTAAACTAAGATAGATCCCCAAAGGAGATCGTTCATCAAATTGATTAAGTCTGTCACGTGAACCTCGTAATTGAGTTTAAGCACCGATCATGCTTCCTAGCCTTCCTCTTAATCGCCTATGCCTCTGTCAATGTTGTGTCGGCACTCTTGTTATATTCTTGCGGCGATTGAGACTGTAAATGTCGCTTCATGCATCCATTTTACGTATCAGTGTATTTTTTGACGGGCGGATAATGCAGCGAGACGGCCTAAAAATCAATATGCAAATACACTTATATTAAAATGACATTTCACTAATAACACACCTTTTGTTAACACAACTTTCAACAATGCAGCCCAATAAAAGTCACATTATCGGGACATAATATCAACAACAGCCACGGCACTACCCCAACAAGAACACCATCCTATAAAAATGACGTCAGCCTAGGTTTTACAAGGTATAGTGAAGATCTTCGTTTTTTTCTAGGCCAATGAGATCCCTATACCGCACGGTACCATGTGCACTTCAATGCATTGTAGTCAAAACGCTATTCCATTCGCACAATGAATTAACATTCAATAACCCCCAATTTAATCGTTTACTTAGGTTTGATTGCCTGTTTTTTATACATAATAATTCTCACAATGTGTGAGCATGCATAAGAAAATAGAACAAAAGCTTCATGGATTTGAAACAAATGAGAAACAAATCAAAGTTATTGTGAACCTAAATATGATATTTATTGGTTCGTAAGAACTAGTCCCACGGAAGGAGATATGGCTTATGGATAGCTTTCAATTCGATGAAGTATCAGAACTAGAAATGCCTCGTGTAACTCAAAAATCACGCTCGAAACCACTCAAGCGTAAGTGGCGTGAAATCGAAGCCATCAACGATCGTAGGCAGCTTGAGAAAGAGCTGAGAGAGATGAACCTAGGTCTTGATTTTAGCCTTGACGATATAAAACTTTAATCAGCACGATAAGAAATCAGATAGCAAAAGGCACCTATATAGGTGCCTTTTTTATTTTTTGAGGTAGTTAATCCGCTCAAAGCGCCATTTGGAAACCAACCCTCTAATATAGAGGACACCTAAAATAGGTGCACCTCAACATTACAACGGGCTAAACACACTCTTGTTCATTTTGTCGAACCCGAGCCGCGAGTTGGCGATATTGATCGGCGATGGTCTCTCCAAAAACAGGGTCATCTTCCGGTTGAAGCCATTGAGACTCCACTTCTTGCCAATCTTTCACCGTGAACGCCTCAACAATCATGGGTAGCACATGCTTCTCTTCATATTCCATGTGCTTTCGCTGAGCCTTAACAAACGCTTCAAGCTGCTCAATAAAGACTTGCTGAGGAACCACCGCATCTTGAAGGATCATATCGACCAAACCTAAAAAGTCCGCCGTTTTCTCAGAAAGCAATTGATGCTCTAACTCCAAGTCTTCAATCGCTTGCTCGCTGCCATATTGCTTAAGATAGTAGCGATAAATGACGTCTTCTTTAGGGTGATGCACTTTGTCTGAATGGTTCATAAGGTAATGAACCACCTCTGCGATCAGGCTATAGTTTATTTCTCGCTCCTGTTTCAGAAACTCTAACTTACTGTTGAGTATCGCGAGTAAACGAGCCATATAGCCATGCTCTCGTCTTATCCTTTCAATCATCATAGTATTGCACTCCATTACACCTACTATTTATAAGTGTATACGAATATGCTGATTTATGATTTGACCCTGCTCAGAAAACCACCAATCTACACTTCTGTTGGTAAACGCCAGTCAATAGGTTGTTGATCCATAGAAGAAAGCAGCTTGTTGGTTGTAGAGAAATGCTGACAACCGAAGAATCCACGGCGTGCCGATAATGGCGATGGGTGAGGTGCAACCAACACATGATGCTTGTCGTCATCAATCGCTTGACCTTTCTTCTGGGCGTGTGCGCCCCACAACAAAAAGATGATCGGTTCAGAGCGCTGATTGAGCTCAGCAATAATGGCATCGGTAAAGGTTTCCCAGCCACACTTAGCATGTGAGTGTGCTTTTGCCTCTTCGACTGTAAGGACTGTGTTCAACATCAACACCCCTTGCGATGCCCAAGAATCGAGATAACCATGACTAGGAATCTCAAAGCCCTCTATATCTTGTGCAAGCTCTTTGTACATATTGCGTAGAGAAGGTGGGATTTTCACACCAGGAAGCACTGAGAATGCTAAGCCGTGAGCTTGGTTAGCACCGTGATAAGGATCTTGCCCTAAGATAACCACTCGCACGGATTCGAAAGGCGTCATATCAAAGGCACTGAACACCTGTTCTTGTGGCGGGTAGACGGCTTTACCACTATTACGTTGCTGTTCAACAAACGCGAGGACACTCTGAAAGTACTCTTTATCACGTTCATCATTAATAATGGATTCCCAAGTCTTTGGTGCGCTCATCGTTTTACTTCCCAATCATCAAGGTTTCTAGCGGCTTTCGCCAGACAAAAAAATAGCTGTATCGGCTAACTGTCCTAAATAAGGCTCTAGTTATACCTCATACAGCTATCAATAAACATGATGTGTAGGGTTCACTTGTTGATGAATCATAATAATCAGTTCAAGTTGTGCTTATCTCGATTAACCACTTTTCTGCTGTGTACGATGGTGGCCGTGGTTATGCACGTGACGGTTTGGTGTAGGTAAACGGCGTGCGACAGCAATAGTTGAAGTTTGGGTGATTGAATACATAAAGGCACCTCCTCTAAGACATCGTGAACTACATATTCACTTTAATACTATGAAAGAAAGGTGCCAATTTTTAGAAATAGACGGAAATAAATTTCCCCCTCTATTATTACGCTTGTTCGCTCGCTAGCGTTGCTGAGCGATGAAACATTCTAAGTTGTTGAATTTCCTCTTTCCAGATCGTCGAATCAATGGTTTCCAAGATAAGAGGGATACCATTAAAGCGAGAATCAGAGGCAATATACTCAAAACAATCCCAGCCAATTTCGCCTTTTCCTAAAGAATGGTGTCGATCGACTCGGCTCGCGAACTCAGCTTTTGAATCATTGATGTGCATTGCTCTTAGATAGTGCATACCCACGATGCGGTCGAACTCAGCAAAAGTATGCTCACACGCCTCTTTTGTACGTAAGTCATAGCCAGCAGTAAACGTATGGCAGGTGTCTAAGCACACACCCACACGTGACTTATCTTCTACCTGCTCGATAATCTCGGCTAGATGTTCAAACTTCCAACCCAGATTAGTGCCCTGCCCAGACGTATTCTCGATCACTGCGATTACGTCAGGTACCGCTTGATGAGCTAGGTTGATCGATTCAGCGATCTTCGCCAAACATTCGCTTTCTGAGATTTTCTTTAAATGACTCCCAGGATGAAAATTCAAAAGCGTTAGTCCAAGTTGATTACAACGCTCCATTTCATCAATAAAAGCCGCACGTGATTTCTCTAGCTTCTCTTCTTCTGGCGCTCCTAGGTTAATCAGGTAGGAGTCATGAGGAAGAATGTGCTCAGCACCGTAGCCCAACATTTTGCAATTGGCTTTAAAGGCACTAATGGTTTTCGCTTCTAGTGGTTTTGCCGCCCACTGTCTCTGGTTCTTGGTAAACAGTGCAAACGCATTGGCACCTATTTCACGTGCACGCATAGGCGCCTGATCAACACCACCAGCAGCCGACACATGAGCGCCAATAAACTTAATATTTGTTTCCGGTTTTGAGGATGAATTATTGTTTGTCATTAAATCACTTTACACTTTCAGAATGCTTAATAAATAAAGGGTCGTATCGGTTGTAGTTCAATAAAAACACAACAAATGTAGTAAACTTACAATAAATATGGCTGTTAAATATTTTTTATACTTTAAAATATTTTGTAATTACTTTGTTTTCAAAGGTTTTATTGATTTACCTCAATATAATCACCTTTGTAAAAATATGGTTTTTGGTTGTTTTTTGACTTAAATCAATGTTAACCTTACTAATATTAGGTATATATTACCCAGCTCAATAAAAATCGAAAGTTAACACCATAATCAAACCACATTCAGTGGACTAGGAGATAGTTATGATCCAAGGTATTCAAATTACTAAAGCAGCAAACGATGACCTACTAAACTCAATCTGGCTACTAGATAGCGAGAAGAATGAAGCTCGTTGTGTTGTTGCTACTGCAGGTTTCGAAGCTGACCAAGTTATCTCAGCTGCAGACCTAGGCGAGTACGAAAGCCGTGAAGTTGCAATCGAAGCAGCACCACGCATCGAAGGTGGTCAACACCTAAACGTTAACGTTCTTAAGCGTGAAACGCTAGAAGACGCAGTTGCTCACCCAGAGAACTACCCACAGCTAACTATCCGTGTATCGGGTTACGCTGTACGTTTCAACTCTCTAACAACTGAACAGCAACGTGACGTTATCGCACGTACGTTCACTGAGTCTCTATAATTTTTAGAGCTTAAATTAGAATACAAAAACGGCGCTCATTGAGCGCCGTTTTTATTTGTTCGAAAAACAAATGGACGTTACGGTTGAACTCGACGAAGCACAGCTTTTAGCGCTTCAAAATCGTTATCAAGATCTTCAGACAACAATTCCATCGCCGCGTGTTTTGCTAGCGGGCCAGGCAGTTCGATATCAGAACCTAGGATGTCATCAACCACTTCTTTGAATTTCGCTGGGTGTGCTGTACACAGGAACAAGCCAGTTTCGTTCTCTTGCAGTTGCTCTTCCAGTAGACGGTAAGCAATCGCACCATGTGGTTCACATAGGTAACCTTGTGCTTTTAGGTCGCGAACTGACTCAGCGCTCTGCTCGTCAGATACTTTACCTTTGCCTAGTGTATCTAAGCCCCAACCTTTCAGTTGGCAAAGCTCTTCGATACGAGGCCAGTTGTTTGGTTGGCTTACGTCCATCGCGTTCGATGTTGTCGCAACAGTCGGTTTTGGATCCCATTGACCTGTTTCTAGGTAACGAGGAACAGTGTCATTTTCGTTAGTTGCTGCGATAAAACGCTTAACAGGTAGACCTAGCGCTTTAGCCAATAGACCAGCCGTTAGGTTACCAAAGTTACCACTTGGTACAGAGATAACGAGGTTTTCACGTTGCTCTTTAGTCAGCTGAGAAGCCGCCTCAAAGTAGTAACAGATCTGAGCCATTAAACGGCTGATGTTAATCGAGTTTGCCGAATTAAGACCGATCTCTTTACGCAGTTCAGCGTCATCAAATGAGTCTTTAACTAGAGCCTGACACGCATCAAAGTCACCATCAATCGCCACAGTGTGGATGTTCTTGCCAAGCGTACAGAACAGCTTCTCTTGCAGTGGGCTGATCTTGCCTTTCGGGTAAAGAATCACAACATTGATGTTTTCCATGCCGTAGAAAGCATGCGCAACCGCCGCACCAGTATCACCTGATGTTGCCGTTAAGATAGTGATTTGACCACCATCAGAAACAGCTGCTAAAGATTGAGCCATAAAGCGGCCACCGAAATCTTTAAACGCCAGTGTTGGACCGTGGAAAAGCTCAAGCGCGTAAACGCCGTCTTTTACTTGGTTGATTGGTGCAGGGAATTGGAACGCTGCATCCACCATTTGGTCGATCTGTTCTTTTGGTAATTCATCACCAATCAATGCTGACAGAATCTTTGAGCTACGAGGGACAAAGTCCTCTGCTAGCAGCGCATCGATATCATCAAACTTTGGCAGTTCAGATGGGAAAAATAGACCTTGATTACGGCCTAAGCCTTGACGAACGGCTTGGCCAAAAGAGACTTGTTCATCATTTTCTTTGATGTTGTACAGTTTCATAACTCACTTCCTGTAACGATCGAACCCTGCTTATCTAGGCGACAAACGTGAACGAATCCTTCTTCATTTTGTACGTAATTTTGTTCTAACCAGCGTGCAACACGCTCGGCGACATCTTGTTCTTTGCAAATGCTAAATAGAGTTGGACCACTACCAGAAATACCAGTAGCCAGTGCCCCAGCTGACAGCGCGTATTTACGAGCATCAGCAAACCCTGGAAGCAGTTTCTCACGATATGGTTCAGCGATCACGTCTTTGATCATCTTCGCCGCCAGTTCAGGTTGACCTGAATGACACGCGTGGATAAAGCCCGCTAAGTGACGACCATGAGCAATAATATCCTGACGACGATATTGAGATGGTAGGATCTCTCTCGCTTCAGCCGTTGAAACCTTAATACCCGGATAAGCCATTACCCAGTACCAGTCGTCAAAACACGGTACTTCTTGGCTGATGATGCCTAGCTCTTCAAGCATGAGCTGCACACCACCAAGGTAACATGGCGCAACGTTATCGTAGTGGATACCACCTGAAATCTTGCCTTCCATTTCACCCATCAGAGCAAGCAGTTCAGTTTCATTCAGGGGCTGACCGTGAAAACGGTTTAGCGCATCCAGTGCCGCGACGATTGAACATGCACTAGAGCCCAAACCTGAACCGATAGGCATGTTCTTTTCTAGCGTCATTTCCAAAGGCTTTAGCGTAACGCCTTTTTTATCAAGCTCTCTAGAGAACACCACCCAGCAGTCGTAAACGATGTTTTCTTTTGCTTCAGTTGGCAGCTTAGAAACAAAGCTGCCTGCAGTTTTAAGTGAGAATGGTTCATCACCGGCTTTAACCATAACTCGGTCACCTAGCAGCGTGCCATCCACTGGAGACACAGCGGCCCCCAGCACATCAAACCCTACACTGACATTACCGATTGATGCAGGAGCATAAACGACAACATCCATATCACTTGAACTCATTCTTAAACTCCTAATTTCCAACCAAGAGTACGCATCACATCAGAGAATACGCCAGCAGCTGTTACTTCAGTACCCGCGCCGTAGCCACGCAGTACTAGAGGGATTGGTTGGTAGTAACGGCTGTAGAATGCTAATGCGTTCTCGCCATCTTTAATCTTGAACATTGGGTCGTCGCCATCAACAGCAGCGATACGAACCTTACACTTACCTTCAGCGATTTCACCCACATAACGAAGTACTTTACCTTCTTCTGCTGCGATAGCTGACTGCTCTTTGAAGTAAGCATCCGCTTCTGGTAGGCGAGCCATGAACTCTTCAACCGTACCTGAATCATCAAAACCCGGTGGCAGAGCTTGGTCTACTTCAACATCTTCAAGTTCAAGCGCCATGCCTGCTTCACGAGCAAGAATAAGCAACTTACGCGCCACATCCATACCAGATAGATCATCTCGAGGATCCGGTTCAGTGAAGCCGTTATCTTTTGCAATATTGGTTGCCTGGCTCAGTGTCATACCTTCATCAAGCTTGCCGAAGATGTAAGACAGTGAACCTGAAAGAATGCCGTTGAACTTCTCAAGTTCATCACCTGCAGAGATAAGGTTCTGTAGGTTTTCGATGACCGGTAGACCTGCACCTACTGTTGTCTCGTACATCAGCTTACGACGTGAGTTGCGTGCAACTTCACGAAGCTGATGGTAGTAAGCCATGCTTGCGGTGTTTGCTTTCTTGTTTGGTGTTACTACGTGGAAACCAGCCGCTAGGAAATCAGCGTACTGCGCCGCAATACCTTCGCTAGACGTACAATCAACCAATACTGGGTTGATGATGTGGTTACGTTGAACCAAAGCCGCTAAACGCGCTAGGCTGAACTCTTCAGTCGCACTCGACATACGGTCACGCCACTGCTCTAACGGTAGACCATCGCTGTCTAGCAACAAACCTTTACTGTTTGCTAAACCACATACGCGAATCACGATGCCTTTTTCAGCCAGTTTGCCTTGCTGACGTTGGATCTGGTCAACAAGCTCGCCACCAACACCGCCGACACCCACAACGAATACATCTAGGAAGTGCTTAGAGTTAAATAGGTTCTCGTGACACGCTTTGATTGCTTCAGAGATTTTGTCTTCAGGGATAACCGCTGAAATAGCGCGCTCTGAAGAACCTTGAGCAATAGCAACAATGTTGACGTTCACTTCAGCTAAAGAAGAGAAGAACTGAGATGCTACGCCACGTGAAGTGCGCATACCGTCACCCACCAGCGTTACAATCGCAACGTCATCCATGAACTCAACCGGCTCTAACAGGCCATCTTTAAGTTCAAGTTCAAACGCGTCTGACAACACTTGTTTCGCTTTCACCTTATCAGCCGATTCAATACAGAAGCTGATGCTGTACTCAGAAGAAGATTGAGTAATAAGGACAATAGAAACGCCAGCAGAAGACATCGCGCCGAATACACGACTCGCCATACCTACCATGCCCTTCATGCCTGGGCCTGATACGTTAACCATGGTTAGGTCACTTAGCGTCGTAATACCTTTGATTGCTAGGTTATCTTCGCCAGTGTCTTGGCCAATCAAAGTACCTGCACCTTGTGGGTTGAAGCTGTTTTTGATCAGACAAGGAATGTGGAATTGCGCAATAGGAGCAATGGTTTTCGGGTGTAGAACCGAAGCACCAAAGTAAGAAAGCTCCATCGCCTCTTGGTAGCTAAGAGACTTGAGCAGACGAGCATCATCAACTAAGCGTGGGTCACAGTTGTAAACGCCATCGACATCAGTCCAGATTTCACAGCAATCAGCACGTAGACACGCCGCTAACACAGCCGCTGAGTAGTCAGAACCATTACGACCTAGTGTGACTAGCTCACCTTTTTCATTACCCGCAGTAAAGCCAGGCATGATGTTAACGTGACCTTTAGGAAGTGGAGATTGTTGGAAGTTCTGAGTAGAGACATCCACATCGACCATAGCTTCAAGGTGATCGCCTTTAGCGTATAGGTATTGGACAGGGTCAATCAGGCTTGCTGGTTGGCCTTTCGCTTCCAGTACCGCTTTCATTAACTGGATAGAGATTCGCTCACCTTTACTGATGATGCGAGCATTAACGTGGTTCGGGCACATACCAAGTAGGTTGATGCCATTCACGAACTGCTTTAGCTGAGCAAGAGAGGTATCCACCTGCTCTTGAAACGCGGCACCATCGATAGAAGGCACGACCGCTTTGATCTCTGCAAACAGTGTGTTAAATGAAGATTCGATCTCTGTAATCTGTGCGTCAGCTTCACCATTTTTCAGTGCAGCTTCAATAACAGCGACCAACTTATTGGTTGTTTTTCCTGGAGCCGATAGTACAACGGCTAGCTCTTCTTGCTGGGCATTATTAGCGATGATATCAGCCGCTCGTAAAAAACGATCTGCATCAGCTAATGATGAACCTCCAAACTTTAAAACGCGCATCCCTTTCTCCATAAGTCATAAAAATGGTACAAAAAAAGGCCTGTATCTTGTTGGATACAGGCCTTTTTTTTAAAATCCGTTACTTAGCAGCCTGCCCCAACAATGTTAATGTCGGTAATAATAATGGTTGTGGTCATTACTAGGTGGCTTACGTGCTGCATATCAAATTCTCTGCTTGTGCTTTACTCTACGTGTATCAATTTTTACCACTGGACGTCAATGAAAAGTTGCGTTTTTTTTACATTCGCACCGTTTTTCAGAGCAAACCGTCATTTAAGGGATAAAACACCCTGTATAAACCTTCACTTAAGATACTGGATTTGCTCATTGAACAGGCAAGAGTGATCAATTGCATATATAGTCATAACAAAATGCTATATCGATTGTGCAGCGAACGTACAAGTTCTGTGCTTTAATTGAACGATAACGTTCGAAGAACAATAATAATGACATCAGGAGTGGGAAATGAAGAGATTACTTATTCTTTTGGCTTTTGCTATGCCTGTTGTTTGTTCAGCGAATAGCTTGCCTCTACTACCCAGCCAGATCGATAGTTCTTCTCATAAATTCTTTATCTCCACACAAAACGCGTCGAGTGAAAGCTTCGATACTTGGAAGATAGACAGTGGCTACTCTTATAGCTTGTTTTCAGATGTGGATCTTTACGTCGGTACACGTATCAATAGTGCGGCACTGAAACAGGAAAGTGGATTCTTGAGTGGTGTCAGTTATCAGTTCTCAGAAAGAGTCTCTTTTAACAGTTCTCTACACACCTATAAAGACGAGACCGAAGACAATGAGAAATCGGTAGCCGCAGAGGTTTCCAGCCGAGTGCAACTAACAGATAACCTAGATTTGCATGCCACCCTTGATTATGAAGAGTGGCAGCAAGGTGTTGAAGTGGGACTAGGGTTTCGCTTTTAGTCTCTTTAGCTTGTTCTTTATTAACAGATTAGTGCGGATTGAGATCCAAACTTTTAGTACATCACAAACCATTCCCCGTTTAGTACATCACAAACCATTCCCCGTTCTAATCTATCAACGGCATTCAATTTGAGTCAGTTACGATTCAATTAACAGCTCAGATGAAATTAACACGCCATTCCAATCGGCATAAATATAGTCACCAGGCTGAATCAGTTGATTATGTATAGAGAGTGTCACATTCACTTGGCCGACACCGCGTTTCTCTGTTTTGAATGGCGATGCACCTAACGCCTGAACGCCAAGGTCCATTTGCGACATCATGCCTACATCACGCACCGCACCGTTTACAATCACGCCTTCCCAACCGTTTTCTATCGCGAGAATAGCGAGTTGATCGCCAAGCAGCGCCTTCTGGCATGAGCCATTTCCGTCAACGACAAGCACTTTGCCACAGCCGTCGGTCTCTAAAACCTCGCGAACCTTGGAATTATCGTGATAACAACGAACTGTTACAATTTTTCCAAAGAACGCACCACGTTGGCCGAAGTTCTGCAATGGCATGTTCAGTAGGGTGACTTCGCTTTCAAACTCATCACACAAGTCGGGTGTTATATCGTGCATATATCCTCCGTGAGTAAGGCGTTACCGGTTATGTCAGGCTAGCCTCTATGCTTTTATATGTTATTAAAATTAATCCTTTGTTTTCATTGTTCTATGCTCAATTTATTACTCAATAAAAGTTGATTGAGCATATTTATCTACTAGACTCTTAAGACAGCTTTCAGCTTCCTTGGTTCATAATCCGGTCTTTAGCAGGCAAGATGTGCGAAGCATCTCGAATAATCATTCTTGTTTTGGTGCTAAATAGTCACCATAACATTGGTTAAGTTGTAGCCATACTATTAAAGTTTGTTGCGATACGGCAATTGATGTAAATCAACAAAGTGAATGGAATTAACATTCTCGCGTTGTTAGCATGCTGTTAACATTATAGAATCCACTCCAATCACTAAAAGAATGATTGAAAGGCGTACTGGATCTACGTTATTGGGCAATACTTCAAGGAAGGCAGATAGCTGGAAGTAAGTGTTTTTTTGAAAACTTTAAGTTATCATCAAAAATACATTACCTGTATGTTATGTTTTTGCCTAGAATTTATTCTATTAGCACAGTTTCGTCACAAATTTAGGTACCGCCAAATGCAAACCCCGCAGATTCTTATCGTTGAAGATGAGCAAGTAACTCGTAACACTCTAAAGAGTATTTTTGAAGCAGAGGGATATGCTGTTTTTGAGGCTAGCGACGGTGAAGAGATGCACCAAGTGCTATCTGACAACCAAGTTAACCTTGTAATTATGGACATCAACCTTCCAGGTAAGAATGGCCTACTACTTGCGCGTGAACTACGTGAGCAAGCAAACGTAGCGCTTATGTTCTTAACTGGTCGTGATAATGAAGTTGATAAGATCCTTGGCCTAGAGATCGGCGCTGATGACTACATCACTAAGCCTTTCAACCCTCGTGAACTGACTATCCGTGCACGCAACCTTCTGAACCGTTCAATGAGCACAAGCTCTGTTCAAGAAGAGAAGCGTAGCGTTGAGAAGTATGAGTTCAACGGTTGGGTACTAGATATCAACAGTCGTTCTCTGGTTAGCCCAGATGGCGAAGGCTACAAGCTACCTCGTTCAGAGTTCCGTGCTCTACTTCACTTCTGTGAGAACCCAGGTAAGATCCAAACACGTGCTGACCTTCTTAAGAAGATGACTGGCCGTGAGCTTAAGCCACACGATCGTACTGTAGACGTAACAATCCGTCGTATTCGTAAGCACTTTGAATCTGTTTCTGGTACGCCAGAAATCATCGCAACGATTCACGGTGAAGGCTACCGCTTTTGTGGTGACCTAGAAGACTAATTCGATTCGCGCCTCTTACCATTTAGCACTACTCACCAGTAAGTGTTTTGAACACTAGAAGCGTCATCAATAGTTATTAAAAAGGGAGAATGCCAACGCATTCTCCCTTTTTTATTGTTCTTAATTGGATAAGATTTTAGTAAACCGTATCCACCTTAACGTCTTTCTCTACTAACCACTTCACGGTTTCGCCATCTTTAAGTTCCACCGCCACATCAACAGGCTTGTCACTGTCGATTTCTAGCTGCCATACAAACGCGACTTCCCATTGAGTTTCACTGTGTGTTCTTAAATCAAGATCGTCAGCCGTTACCAACAAGGTGTCTGCACCCTGTTTAACCGTAACACTTTCAACCGCAAGCGTTGCTGGCAGTTGTGAGTCTGACTCTAGGTAGATAGCACCATATAGAGTCTTATCTTGAGTCTCGCCAATCGTTGGCATCTTGTTGTGCCAAAGGTTGCTTTTCATGGTAACTGTTGCTGCAGATACTTCGACTTGATTATCTTGCTGCCATTCTACTTGTGGCGCAGAACAACCCGCTAATGCCACTACACATGCGGCGAATGCTAATTTTTTCATTATTCTTCTACCTTTGATTTAACCAACTCTTTAAAACTTCAATGTCATTCTGGTATTCGTTATTTATCTCATCAACCCAATCTGAAATGTTCTCCCACCACGCAGGCAAATCTGGAGATTGAGCTTTCTGGGCAACTTGTTGGATGCGTTTCAGACCAATAGAACCTGCAGCACCTTTAATCTTATGTGCCTCAGAAACGATACTGGCTTTATCTTTCGCGACCATGTTGGAGTTCAATATTTCCATATACTCCGGCATCATATCTTCGAACATCGCGATGCTATCCAAAACCGGTTTCGGTCCAACAATATCAACATAAGACTCTAGCATATCAATATCAAGCAAAGTGGTATCAATTTCTGAAAGAACAGGCTTACTCGCGTCGACTTTATCAATGCTCTCAACCTTATCGGTGCCCGCTACCTTCTCAATTACCTCTGGTGCATCTTCGATAAGTTCACTGATGACATCTTGGATAGCTCGAACCGACAAAGGTTTACTGATCGCTTCGTCCATGCCTTTCTGGAAGTACTCTTGCTTGTTGTTTAATACGTTCGCAGTTAACGCCACCAAAGGCGGTAGCTGGCTGTATTTCTCGCGGTAGTATTGAGCAATATCGAAACCCGTCATATCTGGCAGTTGGATATCCAACAACACCAAATCATAGTCTTCAGGATTGAAAGCAATTTGCGCCTCTTTACCCGTCATCACGACTGTCACTTCATGGCCAAGGCTTTCAAGTAGAGAGCGAGCCACTGTGATATTGAGTTCAATGTCTTCGACCATAAAGATCTTAAGATTCGACTGTTTTCTTGGCGTTTTGATCAGAGCCTGAGTATCGTGATTCACTGGAACTCGAATCGAAACCGTAAAGGTACTGCCAAAGCCCTCTTCACTGATGACTTCAATGTGGCCATCCATCATATTAATTAGCTGTTGAGAGACAGCGAGACCAATACCCGTGCCGACAGCGTGCAAGTTGTCCGTGCCCGATTTCACCTGATAGTACATCGCGAAGATCTTCTCGATTTCACTTTCAGGGATACCAATACCAGTATCTTCCACTTCCATCGTAATGTTGGCAAAGTCACCATCAATGTCGGCGCTGACTGTCATCACCACTCCACCATCTTTGGTGAACTTCATCGCGTTACTAACAAGGTTCCACAGTACCTGTCTAAGACGAGTACCATCCACCACAACAGCAGCTGGAAGATCAGACAATCTTTCTAGATCGAACCTTAACCCTTTCTGCTCAGCCATCAACGCAGAGATACTTTCGATCTCGACAACGAAATCTTCAAAGTTAATAGGCGTAGGGAAGAGTTCAAGCTTACGGCGGTCGAACTTATCCATATCAATAATATCGTTGAAGATATTACCCAGTGTCACCGCGCTCACCTTGATGGTTTGCATCTGCTTGCGCTGTTCGGTGGTCAGTTGGCTATCAAGCAGCATGCGGCTCAAGCCAATTATGCCGTTGAGCGGCGTTCTTAACTCGTGGCTAATAGTTGAGATAAAGGTGGTCTTATCGCGGCTGGCTTTTTCTAACGACTCTTGATGCTCTTTACGTTCAGTAATATCGCGGCCAAAACCAACCAAGCCCAAGTGACGACCATCTTTGCTGTAGAAAGGCACTTTACGCAGTTCGAAGTAACTCTTGCGGCCATCTGGGTATTCAAGCCATTGGTCATAAGTCAGTGCTTGGTTGTCAGCAAATACTTTCTTATCGGTTTCAACAACTTGCTGAGCGACCTCTTTACTGTAAACATCCCAAGGAGTTAAACCAACTAGCTCTTTTTCTGTTTTACCAGTGAGCTCTTCAACCGCACGGTTACAACCAGAGAACACACCATCTTCATTACGGTAGTAAATAAGGTCAGGCGAGGCATCGATAAACGAGCGTAACAGTGCAGTACGTTCTGCGAGTTCAAGCTGAGTACGCTCGCGCTGGAACACCTCGTTTTCGAGATCTTGCATTGCTTCTGCGCGCGCTTCTTCCGCTTTTTCACGCTCTTCAATTTCTTGATTAAGCTTCTCGATATTGAGCTGCATTTTATTGTTGAGTTCTTGGTCTCGCTCACGCATGTCGCCAAGTTTAGAGACCAATTTCGCTAACCTTTGACGTGATTCTTCCAACTGGTCCACGACCACTGACAGAAAATAAACCGCCCAAGGCGTGATCACTAAACCGAAGAAAACTGAACGGACAATGTCGATGTCATCAACATTGCCTTTGAGTGCAAGGGTGATACCGACTTGCACAACAACAGCGAGGGCAACAAGCGCTAGGGCGAGTAAGATAGAAAAGCGGACAATCCCCAGTTTTACGAGTAGATCCACGTAATACTGGGCAAGATTTTTCATGGGTTTCATTTAGCGCTCCATGCGATAAGACTAGCAACATTCTACCCTGTTTGAAGATGGGAGGTAAGCTAGCTACATCACACGCAGCAAGTGTTCAGCGGTAATTTCGAAGGTTAATTAACCAATACAAATACTAACTAAGCAAAAATAGCCGGGGATAATCAAATTGCCAATTTTATAGCGTTAGCGAATTGAGTATGGATGCACCATTGAACGGTTGCGACCGTCTGATTTCGCTTGATACAACGCACTATCAGCCAAGGCAACAGCCGATTCCATTTCATCATCAGGTGTAGGAATGTAAGAGATAATACCAATACTCACCGTGATGAATTCAGAGACTGTCGACTTCTCATGCGCAAGTTCCAATTTTAGGACTTCATCATGAATACGCTGCGCCACCAGCTGAGCACCTTCGGTCGTTGTATTTGGCAGAATAAAGCCGAACTCTTCACCACCATAACGAGCCACACAATCAGATGAACGATTCAACACCTGCTTAAATGCCTGAGAAACCTGAATCAAAGCATCATCGCCTTTTTGGTGTCCGTAAAAGTCGTTGTAGCCTTTAAAGAAGTCGATATCACATAGCATGATCGTCAGTGGCAGCTTCTCACGCACATGATAATGCCACAGTGTAGAGAGCTGTTCATCGAAACGACGTCGGTTAGACACTTTAGTCAGGCTATCCATAAAGCTGAGGCGTTCAAGTTCAAGGTTGGCTTCTTCAAGCTTTTGTTCTGCTAGATAACGCTCTGTAATATCACGCGCCATGATCAACACACCATTAGTGCTCGATGCTGGATCTCTAAACGGTGATTTGACTACATCATACCAAGTAAATGTTCCATCACTTGAGACCACTTTGTCGATATAACGCAGTGATTTACTTTGATGAAGCACTTGATGATCGGTTTCTGATATTCGCGTATAGATGCTATGTGGCACCACATCTTGTAAACGTTTACCGATCAAGTCACTGACTTCAGAGATACCCAGCGCAGCCACAAATGGTTTATTACACGCTTGATAAACCATGTTTTCATTAAAGATACCAATCGAGTCTGGGCTGGCCTCCAGGATGTTTTGCAAGATGGTGTCACGCTGCGCAAGTGCCACTTCGGTATCTTTTCGCTTCTCCATCTCGCCACGCAGTTTCTGCTGCATGTCATGCCAATCGGTCACATCATGACTAATAGAGAGCGTGCCGATGGTTTCTCCATCTTGGGAAAGCAGCACACTTTGGTAGGTTTCAAGCAAGCAGCTTTTTCCATCTTGATCTGTAGTCCAAGAGCGTTCACTTACACGACCTTTTAATACTCCACCAGAAACACTCAGGGTGCCCTCTTCAGCACGACCATGCCAAAACTTTTTAAACGAGCGATTACTCGTCACTAACTGACCTTTCTGATCTTTCACGTAGATCAGCTCAGACAAAGAATCCAAAGCGGTACGAGCAACATTCAGTTCTCGAACTTCTTGGGACAGTTCTTCGTTAGTGTTTTTATAAGGTGAGGCGTGAATCATCCAAGCCTGCTTATTTCTAAAATGGATCTTACGACCGATCAAGTTGATCTTGAACGACTCAAATTCAGAAAGCGCCCACAGGGAGACCTGCTCGAAGGCTCGAGAGTTGATGTGGTTGGTTAAGTAGTGACGAAAGCTGTTCTCGCTTTCCACAGTAGGAAAGCGAAAATTAACACCGATTTGGCGGATACCAAGCAACTGCATGGCTTGGCGATTGGCATAGAGTATTTCGCCACTTCGAACATCAACAAAGTAGAGTGGCGACGGGGTAGCAAGTAGAAGCGTTTCGATATGCGACTGATAACGAGAATAGAGATGCCAGCAGATGAGAGCAATCAGCAATACAACAACGATATAAATACCGTAGCCATACGCCCTGTCCCACAACCAAGTCATTACCAGTTCCATTTACTCTCAATCTATACCATAAAATCTATTAGGGAAATGTTACCACTATTTATTGGTTTTATCTGCTGTTACCGACAGTCACCATTTTCTATCAATTAACTGCGTTTAAAACGGGCAGTGTGTACTCGAATGCAGAGCCAGTTTTGATGCCTTGTGCGCCAGTTTTATCAAGCGAACGGCCAATCTCAGTCATCGCTAACCAGCGGTTCTCACACCATAACGGAGAAAGTAAGGTTGGGCGTCTCGCCGCTGAAGAAACACGGTGATAAACCACGTCCGCAGGCGTGCGTTGAATGATCTCACTCGCGATATCGATGTACTCTTCGAGGCTTGGGGCTTCTAGCTTTCCTGCCTTCCACGCCTTAGCCATGGTACTGCCCTCTACTATATGAAGGCCGTGCAGCTTAATACCATCGGTGCCAACGGCTAATACCTTGTCTAAGGTTTCAAGGTTATCCGCTTTGGTTTCTTTTGGTAGGCCAACAATCAGATGAGTACACACCTTGATACCTAAAGCGCGTGCGCGTTGGGTGATCGTTTCATACACTGCAAAATCGTGGCCGCGGTTAATTCGCTTGAGGGTTTTATCATTGGCGGTTTGCAGGCCAAGCTCGAGCCAAATCTCATAGCCTTGTTTAACGTAGCCCGCTAACAGATCCAACACCGCATCAGGCACACAGTCTGGTCGCGTACCAACACAAAGGCCGACGATCTCTGCACCGGGTGCTTTTAGCGCCTCTTCATACATATTCTTGAGCACTTGCACCTCAGCATAAGTGCTGGTGTACGCCTGAAAGTAAGCCAGGTACTTCTTGGCACGAGCAATCTCACCCGCACGATCTTTTAGCTGGTCAGCAATACTTTGAATTTGAGTTTGTTCATCGGCAAAGGAAGCCACGTTACAAAACGTGCAACCTCCACGGCCAATTGTCCCGTCTCGGTTTGGGCAGCTGAAACCACCATGAAGCGTCAGCTTGTGAACCTTCTCGCCATAACGGCGTTGAAGGTCTTGGCCGATAGTATTGACCAACTCGTGTAATTGCATATTTTCAAAGCACTCAAGTAAATAAGAATGAATATCAGTCTTTTTTTGAAAAAAAATTACATCCCTGCAAAATTCGACCAATTAGTTTACTCAAGGCTTTTTGCGAGCAACCTAACAAATATCAATAAACATGCAAAAAATCGGCTCTATTTGCCTAATGTTGCACATTTGTTAGGCATTAAATTCAAAATAAAACGAAAAAAATGGTCTACATGGGTCAACTTTCATTGCAATTCGCCTAGACAAAATTGTAGGATACTTACACATATTGGCTATTTTTGAGTATTTACTTACAACGAAAACTTGCTAATAAGTCGGTGATATCTAACTCCCACCTATATAAACCACTAGTTTGTGGTTAAAAATAAACAGGTATCACCAAGGATTGTTTTTCTCGCAATACTTTTCCTGCGAGATACGGAAAGGATTCAAACCGCCAGCATAGGCAGGTTTAGACCCATAAATATAAAAGGACAAGGCTGACTTTATACAAATAAGTTGCGCCTAGATTTAACTGGAAGGATGTATCTATGGTAGATCAAGAGCAGAACTCACAGGGTCTGTATACTCCTGAATTGGAGCATGACGCTTGTGGTATCGGTTTTGTTGCGCATCTAAAGAATCGCAAATCTCATGATGTAGTAACTCAAGCACTCGATATGCTTGCACGTATGGAACACCGTGGCGGCCAAGGCTGCGATCCGTGTTCTGGTGATGGTGCAGGTATCCTGCTACAGAAGCCGCACGAATTCTTACTAGAAGAAGCCGTAAAGCTTGGAATTAAGCTGCCATCTTTTGAAAAATATGGTGTTGGTGTTGTACTTTTCCCTAAAGATGAACACAAACGTGCACAGTGTCGTGACATTCTAGAACGCAATGCACAACGCCTTGAGTTAGAAGTTATCGGTTACCGTGAACTTCCAACGGACAATTCAATGATTGGTGCTGACCCACTAAGCACTGAACCTCAATTTGAACACGTATTTATTTCTGGCGGCCCTGGTATCACACCAGAAGAGCTTGAGCGTAAACTGTATGTTCTACGTAACTACACGGTTCGTGTATGCCTAGAAAGCGTTTCAAATATCGGTGATGACTTCTACATCAACTCTATGTCTTACAAGACATTGGTGTACAAAGGTCAGCTAACAACTGAACAAGTTCCTCAGTACTTCCTAGATCTGCAAAACCCAACCATGGTGACAGCTCTAGCACTAGTACACTCTCGCTTCTCTACCAATACATTCCCACGTTGGCGTCTAGCTCAGCCTTTCCGTTACATCGCGCACAATGGCGAAATCAATACGGTTCGCGGCAACCTGAACTGGATGAAAGCACGTGAAGCAATCCTAGAATCGGATCTGTTTACACAAGCTGAAATCGACATGCTGCTTCCTATCTGTCAGGAAGGTAGTTCGGATTCATCAAACTTCGATATGGCACTGGAACTACTTGTTCTTTCAGGTCGTACTCTGCCACACGCGTTGATGATGATGATCCCGGAAGCATGGCAAGAAAACAAAAACATGGATCCAACTCGTCGTGCGTTCTACCAGTACCACGCGAACGTAATGGAACCATGGGATGGCCCAGCATCAGTATGTTTCACCGATGGTGTTCAAGTAGGTGCAACACTTGACCGTAACGGTCTGCGTCCTTCTCGCTACACAGTAACTAAAGACGACTTCCTAGTAATGGCGTCTGAGTCTGGTGTTGTTGAGATTGCACCTGAAAACGTTGAGTACCGTGGTCGTCTACAACCAGGTCGTATCTTCGTTGCTGACCTTGAGCAAGGCCGCATCATTTCTGATGAAGAAGTGAAAGACAGCATTGCTAAAGCACAACCTTACGAAAAGTGGGTTGAAGAGAACCTTCTGAGCCTGAAAAAGCTACCGGATGCGAGCAACGAATTTAGCCAACCTTCTCCAGAGAAACTACTACACAAACAACAATCGTTTGGCGTGAGTTCTGAAGAAGTAAACGAAATCATTCTACCTCTTGCGAAAACAGGCTACGAGCCACTTTCTGCAATGGGTGCTGACTGGCCGCTAGCGATTCTTTCTCACCAATCGCAGCACCTTTCAAACTACTTCAAACAGTTGTTTGCACAAGTAACTAACCCGCCGATCGACCCGATTCGTGAGCGCATGGTTATGTCTCTGAACACTTACCTAGGTAAAGACCAGAACTTACTTGCTGAAACACCTGAGCACTGTCAAAAAGTAGAACTTGAGTCTCCAGTACTGTCTAACTCTGAGTTAGAAAAACTGCGTGCAATCGATAACGAGCACCTTCAGGCGAAGACGCTGGATATCGTATTCCAAGCAAATGGCGACCAAGGTAAGTTAGAGCGCGCACTTAAGCGTATCTGCCAATACGCAGAAGACGCAGTGATTGATGGCTACTCTATCATCCTACTGACAGACCGTGCGGTTAACTCTAACCATGCCGCTATTCCAGCAATGCTGGCGGTTGGCGCGGTTCACCACCACCTAATCCGTAAAGGTCTACGTGCTAAGTGTGACATCGTTGTTGAAACGGGCGACGCTCGTGAGACACACCACTTTGCAACGCTTATCGGTTATGGTGCAAACGCAGTTAACCCATACCTAGTTATTGAAACGATTGTTGAACTGCAACGTACTAAGAAGCTAGATCCAAACGTACACCCACGTGAGTTATTCGATAACTACCGTAAAGGTGTTAACGGCGGTCTACTTAAGATCTTCTCTAAGATGGGGATCTCTACGCTGCAGTCTTACCACGGTGCACAAATCTTTGAAGCACTTGGTGTTAGCAAATCAGTGGTTGAAAAATACTTCACAGGTACTGTTTCTCGTATCCAAGGTCTAACGATCGACGATATCGCGCGAGAAGTATTGGTTCGTCACCGTGTTGGTTACCCAGCTCGTGAAATTCCAGCTCAGATCCTTGATGTTGGTGGTGTTTACCAGTGGAAACAACGTGGTGAGAAACACTTATTCAACCCAGAAACGATTTCTCTACTTCAAGAATCGACGCGTAACAAAGATTACGGTCAGTTCAAGAAGTACGCAAAAGCAGTTGATGACCAAGGCGACAACGCAGCAACGCTACGTAGCCAACTGGACTTCATCAAGAACCCTGCAGGCTCTATTCCTCTAGCAGAAGTAGAACCAATCGAGAACATTCTTAAGCGTTTCGCAACCGGCGCAATGAGCTTTGGTTCAATCTCGCATGAGGCTCACTCAACACTGGCTGTTGCGATGAACCGCATTGGCGCGAAATCAAACTCAGGTGAAGGTGGTGAAGATCCAGCACGTTTCGAACGTAAAGAAAACGGCGACTGGGAACGTTCAGCAATCAAACAGGTGGCTTCTGGTCGCTTTGGTGTAACGTCTTACTACCTATCTAACGCTGATGAGCTACAAATCAAGATGGCTCAAGGTGCGAAACCGGGCGAAGGTGGTCAACTACCTGGTGATAAGGTTGATGACTGGATCGGCGCAACGCGTCACTCGACTCCGGGCGTAGGTCTTATCTCGCCACCGCCACACCACGATATCTACTCAATCGAAGATTTGGCTCAGCTGATCTACGATCTGAAAAACGCGAACCGTAACGGTCGTGTCAACGTGAAGCTAGTATCAGAAGCTGGCGTAGGTACGATTGCATCGGGTGTAGCGAAAGCGAAAGCTGACGTGGTACTTATCGCAGGTTTTGATGGTGGTACGGGTGCATCTCCGATGTCTTCTATCCGTCACACAGGTCTGCCTTGGGAACTAGGTCTAGCAGAAACGCACCAAACACTACTGAAAAACGGCCTACGTAACCGTATCGTTGTTCAATCTGATGGTCAGATGAAAACACCACGTGATCTTGCAGTAGCAACGTTACTTGGCGCTGAAGAATGGGGCGTAGCAACAGCAGCTCTAGTGGTTGAAGGCTGTATCATGATGCGTAAGTGTCACAAGAATACATGTCCTGTTGGTATCGCTACACAGAACAAGACTCTGCGTGAACGTTTCGACGGCCGCGTAGAAGACGTAGTCACTTTCTTCCAATACATGGCTGAAGGTCTGCGTGAAGTAATGGCTGAACTTGGCTTCCGCTCTATCGATGAGATGGTTGGTCAATCGCACAAACTTAAAGTTCGTGATGACATCGGCCACTGGAAGTACAAGAACCTAGATCTAACACCTGTACTGCACATTGAGCAGGCACGTGAAGAAGATGGTATCTACAACCAGACGCAACAAAACCACAACCTAGAAGACGTTCTAGACCGCAAGTTGATTCAAGCTGCGATTCCAGCTCTTGAGAAAGGCGAAGCCGTGAATGCGAGCTTCCCTATCATCAACACGGACCGCTCTGCTGGTACCATGCTGTCGAACGAAATCTCGAAGGTTTACAAAGACCAAGGTTTACCACAACCAATGAACGTTAAGTTCCACGGTAGTGCTGGCCAATCTTTCGGTGCGTTCCTTGCGAAAGGCGTTAAGTTCGAAGTAGAAGGCGACGCGAACGATTACTGGGGTAAAGGTCTGTCTGGCGGTACTTTGGTACTGTACCCAGATGCGAAATCTTCTATCGTTGCTGAAGATAACATCGTGGTTGGTAACGTATGTTTCTACGGTGCGACCTCAGGTGAATCTTTCATTCGCGGTATGGCAGGCGAACGTTTCTGTGTTCGTAACTCAGGTGCGAAGGTTGTTGTTGAGGGCGTTGGTGACCACGGTTGTGAATACATGACTGGTGGTGTTGCCATTATCCTTGGTTCAACAGGTCGTAACTTTGCTGCGGGCATGAGTGGCGGTGTTGCTTATGTTTGGGACAAAGCGGGTGACTTCGAAACCAAGCTCAACCCTGAACTTGTAGACCTAGATCCAATTGAACAAGAAGATAAAGATCTTCTACTGGATATGCTAACTAAGCATGTTGAATTCACAGGAAGTGAAGTTGCTCAATCTTTCCTAGACAACTTTGAAGCAAGTGTTGCATCGCTAGTTAAAGTAATGCCACGCGACTACAAAGCTGTTCTTGAAAAGCGTAAAGCTGAAGCACAACAGGCACAAACGGAAGAAGTGGAGGCAGTATAATGGGTAAGCCTACTGGATTTTTAGAACACGGTCGTGAGCTTCCAAAGAAGCTCGACCCGTCAGTTCGAATTGAAGACAACAAAGAGTTCGTACTTAACGAAGAGTTTGGTGAAAAGATCAATACTCAAGCCTCTCGTTGTATGGACTGTGGCGTACCTTTCTGTCACAACGGCTGTCCGATTGGTAACATCATCCCAGAATTCAATGATGCGGTTTACCGTGACAGCTGGGAAGAGGCTTGGAATATCCTAAGCTCTACCAACAACTTCCCTGAGTTTACCGGTCGTGTTTGTCCTGCTCCTTGTGAAAGTGCCTGTGTTCTTGGTATCAACCAAGACCCAATCACTATCTGTAATATCGAGAAAACGATTGTTGAAACTGCGTACCGTGAAGGGTACGCAAAACCTAAAACACCACGCTCTCGCACAGGTAAAACTGTCGCAGTTATCGGTTCAGGTCCTGCTGGCTTAGCCGCAGCGGAGCAGCTAAACAGCGCTGGTCACTCGGTAACGGTATTTGAACGTGACGAGAAAGTCGGTGGTCTACTTCGCTTCGGTATCCCAGACTTCAAACTGGGTATGGACGTGATTGATCGTAAGATCAACCTAATGGCTGAAGCGGGCGTTGAGTTTAAAGTTAACCAACACATCGGTGTTGATGTTAACGCTCAGCAGCTACGCCAAGAGTTTGATGTGGTATTGCTAACGGGTGGTTCTACGGTTCCACGTGACTTGCCAATCCCTGGTCGTGAGTTGAAAGGCGTTCACTTTGCCATGGAATTCCTTGGTCAAAACAACCGCCGTGCTAACAACCTAGATCTTAAAACAGAAGAGATTCACGCTAAAGATAAGCACGTTGTGGTTATCGGTGGTGGTGATACTGGTTCTGACTGTGTGGGCACATCAAACCGTCATAAGGCAGCGAGCATTACTCAGGTTGAGATCATGCCGATCCCACCAGAGAAGCGCCCTGCAAACATGCCTTGGCCTCAATACCCAATGATCATGAAAACCACCACTTCTCACGAAGAAGGTTGTGAACGTCACTGGAACATCTTAACCAAAGAGTTCATCGGTAACGAGCAAGGTCAAGTGACGGGTCTACGTATTGCTGACATCGTTTGGCAAGATGCGAAACCAGGTGAGCGTCCAGGCTTTGATGAAGTCGCGAACTCTGAACGTGTTATTCCTTGTGACATGGCATTCCTAGCAATGGGCTTCTTACACCCGGAGCCAACCGGCGTGCTTGCTCAACTAGACATTAAACTGGACGAGCGCGGTAACGTCGCTTCTGAAGGTTTTGCAACGAACCAGAAAGGCGTTTTCGCTGCTGGTGATATGCGTACTGGTCAATCTCTAGTTGTACGTTGTATTAATGAAGGTCGTGAATGTGCAATTGCCATTGATGACTTCTTAATGGGTAACTCAAACTTAGAAGCGAAAGCTGATTCACTCATGCTTTCCGCATAATATTTCTCGGGCTAACGTCAATTACGTTAGCCTAGAGGAAAAGCAATACCCTTCCTAACTTTTATATTTGGCTAGCACTCGATGCTAGCCTTTTTTCTATCTGGCCTTTGGCGTTTTCAAAATCATCCTGTTGTATATGTTAAATCTCGTTAACATTCACCTTATATATCTCATTGATATCCATCGACTATTTTAGATTATTAAGTGGCTAATCGCGTTTATGCATGATAATTAACCATGAACTTGACCTTAAACACAATTAGCTATACGTTGTAAAGCTGATGAAAATAAAATCAATCGGTTTTGTTAACACAACCAATAACGTTTTAACTGGCTAAAGCAAACTATCAGTTTATAAAAAACAACAAGTATATGAATAGTTAGTCATTTACTGTCTGGATGACAGAGAAGCAAAAGGGAGAATTGCAATGGCTCTATATGATCCTAGTCTTGAAAAAGACAACTGTGGATTTGGTTTAATAGCGCAAATGGAAGGCCAACCTAGTCATAAGTTGGTAAGAACTGCTATTTCAGCCCTCGATCGCATGACACACCGTGGTGGTATCGCTGCGGATGGTAAAACCGGGGATGGCTGTGGCTTATTACTACAGAAGCCTGACTCTTATCTCAGAATTATTGCTGAAGAGAATAACTTCAAGCTCGGCAAGCAATACGCTGTCGGCATGATTTTCTTCAGCCAAGATCCAATCAAAGCGCAATCCGCGCAAGACATCGTCAATAAAGAGCTCGCTCAAGAGACCTTAACGGTTGCAGGTTGGCGCGTAGTACCGACCAACACCGACGTATTAGGTCCGATTGCCAAAGATTCAGTTCCCAATATTCAGCAAGTGTTTATCTCGGCCCCCGCGGGTTGGCGTGAACGCGATATTGAACGACGCCTTTATATCGCTCGTCGCAGAATTGAAAAACAGATCACCGAAGACAAAGATTTCTATATTTGTAGCCTTTCAACACAAGTAATGGTCTACAAAGGTCTGTGTATGCCAGCCGATCTTCCGCGATTTTACCTCGATCTTGCTGACTTACGTATGGAATCGGCGATATGTCTGTTCCACCAGCGTTTCTCAACCAATACTCAACCACGTTGGCCACTGGCTCAACCATTCCGCTATTTGGCGCACAATGGTGAGATCAATACCATAGAAGGTAACCGACAGTGGGCTAAGGCTCGTGCCTATAAATTCTCTTCACCACTGCTGCCCGATTTGCAAACCGCAGCGCCCTTTGTGAATGAGACAGGATCTGACTCTTCAAGCTTAGATAACATGCTCGACCTATTCCTAGCTGGTGGTATGGATGTGTTCCGAGCAATGCGTATGCTTGTTCCGCCCGCATGGCAAAATCACCCAGACATGGACCCAGATCTGCGTGCCTTTTACGACTTCAACTCCAAGCACATGGAACCGTGGGATGGCCCTGCTGGCATCGTACTTTCAGATGGTCGTTACGCTGCATGTAACCTCGATAGAAATGGCCTGCGTCCTGCGCGTTATGTGATTACCAAAGACAATCTAATCACGCTCGCATCAGAAGTCGGTATCTGGAACTACGCACCGGATGAAGTGGCAGAGAAAGGCCGTGTTGGCCCGGGCGAACTGTTGGTAATAGATACTCGCCGCGGCAAGCTATGGCAATCTAATGAGATCGACAATGACCTCAAAGGTCGCCATCCTTATAAAGAGTGGATGGAAAAGAACGTTCACAAACTCACACCGTTTTCCGATCTGCCCGATGAGCAAGTCGGTAAGCGCAGCTTTGACGATGACACGCTCAAGACCTACCAAAAACAGTTTGCGATGAGCAACGAAGAGTCCGACCAAGTGCTGCGTGTGCTTGGTGATATGGGGCAAGAAGCAGTAGGCTCAATGGGCGACGACACGCCAATGGCTGTGCTCTCTTCAAAAGAACGCTTGGTCACTGATTACTTCCGTCAAAAGTTTGCACAAGTCACCAACCCACCGATTGATCCATTGCGTGAAAAACACGTGATGTCTTTGACGACCAGTATTGGGAAAGAGATGAACGTGTTCTGTGAAACAGACGGTCACGCCTATCGTGTCACGTTTGATTCACCAGTACTGCTTTACTCAGACATGCAGCAGCTTCTGCAGTTGAGTCAAAAACATTATCGTCATGTCATTCTCAGCATGCACTACGACCCGAATAACCAAGATCTAGAACAAGCAATCAAAGCAGTATGTGATAGCGCCGAACAAGAAGTCAGCGAAGGTGCGGTTTTAGTTGTGCTGTCGGACAAAGGTTTAGAGAAAGGAAAACTACCGATCCCTGCAGCCATGTTGGTTGGTGCGGTGCAAACAAGGCTTGCTGACACCAACCTGCGTTGTGATGCCAACATCGTTGTTGAGACAGCAACTGCGCGCGACCCACACCAATTTGCTGTGCTGCTTGGCTTCGGTGCAACCGCGGTTTACCCATACCTCGCTTATGAAGCGTTAGGTAAAATGTTGGATGATGGCTCTTTAGATAAAGATTATCGTGCCGCAATGCAAAATTACCAAAACGGCATCAACAAAGGTCTGTACAAGATCATGTCGAAGATGGGAATTTCAACCATTGCCTCTTATCGCTGTTCACAGCTTTTCGAAGCCGTTGGCCTTCATTCCGATGTTGTTGAGCTCTGTTTCCGCGGAGTTACCACTCGAATCCAAGGCGCAAGCTTTAGCGATTTCCAACAAGATATCTATAACTTATCGCGTAAAGCCTGGACTAAGCGTAAGCCAATCGAGCACGGTGGTTTACTCAAATACGTACACGGCGGCGAATATCACGCCTATAACCCTGATGTGGTTGGCACTCTGCAAACTGCAGTAAAAACAGGTGAGACATCGGATTATCTCTCTTTTGCTAAGCAAGTAAATGCTCGTCCAGCTGCGATGTTACGCGACTTAATGAGCCTCAAAAAAGCCGATCAGCCTCTACCACTAGAGCAAGTCGAGCCTAACAGCGATCTGTTTAAACGCTTCGACTCTGCGGCAATGTCGATCGGTGCTTTGAGCCCAGAAGCGCATGAAGCATTAGCAATGGCGATGAACCGCTTGGGTGGTTACTCAAACTCTGGTGAAGGTGGTGAAGACCCTCGACGCTTTGGTACTGACCGTAACTCTCGTATCAAGCAGATAGCTTCCGGTCGTTTTGGTGTGACGCCACATTACTTAACCAATGCGGATGTTTTGCAGATCAAGGTCGCGCAAGGTGCGAAGCCTGGAGAAGGTGGTCAACTGCCCGGCCATAAAGTTACCGCAGAAATCGCTAAGCTGAGATATTCAGTTCAAGGGGTGACACTGATCTCCCCTCCTCCACATCACGATATTTATTCTATCGAGGATCTAGCGCAGCTGATTTTCGACCTTAAACAAGTGAACCCTAAAGCCTTGGTTTCAGTAAAGTTAGTATCGGAACCGGGTGTAGGCACGATTGCAACTGGTGTAGCGAAAGCCTATGCCGATCTGATCACCATTTCTGGCTACGATGGCGGTACCGCGGCAAGCCCTCTAACCTCGGTAAAATACGCAGGTTGCCCTTGGGAGCTTGGCTTAGCAGAAACTCAACAAGCACTGGTTGCTAACGGGCTTCGTCATAAGATCCGCCTGCAAGTCGATGGTGGTTTAAAAACTGGCCTTGATGTGATTAAAGGTGCGATTCTCGGTGCAGAAAGCTTTGGTTTTGGTACCGCGCCAATGGTCGCAATGGGTTGTAAGTTCTTACGAATTTGTCACCTAAACAACTGTGCGACGGGTGTTGCGACTCAAGATGAAACACTACGCCGCGAATACTTCAAAGGCCTGCCAGACATGGTGGTGAACTACTTTACAGGCCTAGCCGATGAAGTTCGCCAATACCTTGCAGAACTCGGCGTAGAAAAACTCACGGACCTGATTGGTCGTACTGACTTACTTGAAGCCGTTCAAGGCCTCACCGCGAAACAGAACAAGCTCGATCTCTCTTCAATACTCGAAGCTCCGGTATCTCCAGAAGGTCACCCACTGTTTTGGACCGAGCCAAACGCACCATTTGATAAAGCTCAGCTCAACCAGCAGATTCTGGATGATGCACTCGATGCAATTGAGAAACGTCAATCCACCAGCCTTTACTACAACGTGATCAACACAGACCGCTCGATTGGTGCTCGTATCTCTGGTGAAATTGCTAAGCGATACGGCAACCAAGGGATGGCAGGTTCACCAATCAAGTTATATCTCGACGGTACCGCAGGTCAGTCTTTTGCGGTTTGGAACGCAGGCGGCGTTGAGCTTTACCTAACAGGCGATGCCAATGACTATGTTGGCAAAGGCATGGCTGGCGGCAAAGTGGTTATCAAGCCTCACCAAGGCACCGCATTTACTTGTAACGAAGCGACCATCATAGGCAACACCTGTTTGTATGGTGCAACCGGAGGCAAGCTATTTGCAGCAGGAACTGCAGGCGAGCGATTTGGCGTACGTAACTCAGGTACCGTCGCTGTGATTGAAGGCGCAGGCGACAACGCTTGTGAATACATGACAGGCGGTATTGTAGCGATTCTTGGCGCAACCGGAGTGAACTTCGGCGCAGGTATGACAGGTGGTTTTGCTTATGTCATGGATAAAAACGAAGACTTCCAAGGCCGAGTGAACAACGAATCGGTTGAGGCAGTTTCTCTGTCTGATCTATACATCCACCAAGAACATCTGCGTGGTTTGATTGCAGAGCACTTAGAAGAGACAGGTTCAGTACACGCTGAAGCGATTCTGGCGAACTTTGATGAATGGATTCCGAAGTTCTACCTAGTGAAGCCAAAGACGGCGGATCTTAATACCTTGCTCGGTCACCAAAGCCGCAGCTCTGCTGAACTTCGTGTTCAAGCGCAATAATTGGAAGGAGCCAATAATGAGCCAGAATGTATACCAATTTATTGATGTGAATCGCGTAGACCCAGCGAAGAAACCAATCAAGATACGTAAGATTGAGTTTGTAGAGATCTACGAACCTTTCACTAAACAGCAAGCGAAAGCGCAAGCAGACCGTTGTTTAGACTGTGGTAACCCATACTGTGAATGGAAATGTCCTGTTCACAACTACATCCCTCAGTGGCTTAAGCTTGCCAATGAAGGGCGTATTATCGAAGCCGCTGAACTGTCTCACCAAACCAACAGCCTGCCTGAGGTTTGCGGTCGAGTTTGCCCTCAAGACCGCTTGTGTGAGGGCTCTTGTACCCTCAATGACGATTTCGGTGCCGTAACCATTGGCAATATTGAAAAGTACATTACCGACAAAGCCTTTGAGATGGGTTGGAAGCCTGACATGTCTCACGTTGAGCGGACTGATAAAAAGGTCGCGATCATCGGTGCGGGGCCAGCAGGTCTAGCGGCGGCTGACATCCTAGTTCGTAATGGCGTAAAAGCCGTTGTGTTTGACCGCTATCCGGAGATCGGTGGCCTACTGACGTTTGGTATTCCATCGTTCAAGCTTGAGAAAGGCATCATGGAAAATCGTCGCCGTATCTTTAGCGAGATGGGCGTCGAGTTCCAAATGAATACCGAAGTCGGCAAAGATGTACAACTTCAGCAACTCGTCGATGACTACGACGCTGTTTTCCTTGGTGTCGGCACCTATAAAAACATGCGTGCGGGTTTAGACAACGAAGATGCACCGGGCGTTTATGATGCTCTGCCATTCTTGATTTCTAATACCTACAAGGTCATGGAACTGGAAAACCCAACCCCATTTATCGATATGCAAGGTAAGAAAGTCGTCGTGCTTGGTGGTGGTGATACGGCGATGGACTGCGTTCGAACCTCTATTCGTCAGAATGCGGCAGATGTGGTGTGTGCTTACCGCCGAGATGAAGCCAACATGCCAGGTTCTCGCCGTGAGGTAAAAAATGCACGTGAAGAGGGGGTGAAGTTCAAGTTCAACCTACAACCTATCGGCTTAGAGCTTAACAGCGCTGGTCATGTGGTTGGTGTGAAATTCGTGAAAACCGCTTTGGGTGAGCCTGATGAAGCAGGCCGTCGTCGTCCAGAACCTGTCGAAGGCAGTGAGCATGTTCTTGAGGCTGATGCCGTAATTATGGCATTTGGTTTCCAACCTCATGCGATGGAATGGCTAGAACCTTTCGGTGTGGAGCTCGATCAGTGGGGTCGCATCAAGGCTCCTAACAAACAAGAGTTTCAATACCAAACCACCAACAGCAAGATATTTGCAGGTGGAGATGCGGTTCGAGGATCTGACTTAGTGGTGACCGCTATCGATGAAGGCCGTAAAGCCGCAGAAGGGATCTTGGACTACCTAGAAGTGTGACCAGGGCGTGTTGATCTTTCGAGCTGATTTTTGCAGCGAGTTGCTGGGCATTTATACAAGGCAGAGGCGTCGATGTGTAGCTAGCCTACATGAGAAGCCGATAACGTAGTAGAAATGACCAGCAAACGCTGCCCGAAGGGTTCGGCTAAAAGCGTTTTACTCTTTGTTGAGGGAGATTTGCTTAGAGTGACTAGGCTACTTCCCCCTCGCCGCGATTAAAACGCTTTTATCTCGAACAAAATTTAACCACGAAAGGTCAACACGCCCTAGTATAAGGTTTCCTTTATTACTCAGGCCGTTACTATAAAAAAGGGATCCAATGATGGATCCTTTTTTGAATTAGATACGTTTATCACAAGCATATCGAAAAATACGTAAAACAATCGCAAACAAGCCAATACCTATAACTAAAATTAAAACAACGCCATAGGAAACATTATGAAAAAAGCAGCTCTCCTCTCGTTATCACTTTTAACGTTAACCGCTTGCAGCCAAGGAATCACGGACATGAAAGACAGAACTTCATCACCTTGTGGAGACAAACCAAACTGCGTATCAACTCAAGATGATCGTGAGCAACATGCATTGGCCGCGTTTGAGTTGTCAGATTCAGCGAGCTTAGATGCGATTGAGCAGGTTGCGCTAACCTTACCGGGATCAAAAACCGCGAGTAAAACAGAAGATTATCTGCGTGTTGAATGTACTTCGCGCATCATGCGTTTTGTCGATGACTTAGAACTTAAAATCACGGATGGCAAACTGATCGTGCGTTCAGAGTCTCGTACTGGCCATTCTGATTTTGGCGTAAACCGAAAACGAGCTGAACAACTTCGTGCTAGCTTGAAAAGCGAAGGCCTAATCAAATAGATAAAAGAATACGCAGATAAATCGCTACTATTCGGATGAGAAGTGCCTCTGGGCAGTCGCTCGACACTTCTTATCCATGCTACAATTTCGCTCTACTGTTTAAATATTATTTATTAAGAGACTACACATGAAAATCGGCATCATTGGCGCAATGGAGCAAGAAGTTGCGATCCTAAAAGCAGCAATTTCAGACATTACTGAAGTTAATAAAGGCGGTTGTACCTTTTTCTCTGGTCAGCTAAATGGTGTTGACGTTGTTTTGCTTCAATCTGGCATTGGTAAAGTAGCAGCGGCTGTTGGTACTTCAATCCTACTAAGCGAATACCAACCAGATGCCGTTCTGAACACGGGCTCTGCTGGCGGTTTTGATTCAACACTGAACCTTGGCGATGTGGTTATCTCAACTGAAGTTCGACACCACGATGCAGACGTTACAGCTTTCGGTTACGAAATCGGCCAAATGGCAGGTCAACCTGCAGCGTTCAAAGCTGACGACAAACTGATGGCTGTTGCTGAACAAGCACTAGCACAAATGGAAGACAAGCATGCCGTTCGCGGTCTTATCTGTACTGGCGACGCATTTGTTTGCACAGCAGAACGCCAAGAGTTCATCCGCAAGCACTTCCCATCTGTTGTTGCTGTAGAGATGGAAGCATCGGCTATCGCTCAAGCTTGTCACCAATTCCAAGTACCATTCGTGGTTGTTCGTGCAATCTCTGATGTTGCAGACAAAGAATCACCAATGAGCTTCGAAGAGTTCCTGCCACTAGCAGCGCAAAGCTCTTCTGAAATGGTTATCAAGATGGTTGCCCTACTAAAGTAAGCGACTAGACATGCAAACACTGTTTGATCAGGTATTTGCAAATGGCGTGCTCCTTGTGATGTGGGGAGCACTGCTTTTTCATTTAATTTTACCTATCCCCCATGCCGCACACCCCACGACCTTATGGCATAAGTTTGCTGAGCTTTTAGCAAGCAAGGTTAATAACAATAACAACCACAACTATTCCCAAAGTTTAATCTCAGGCACATTAGCCTGGGGGTTAATGGTACTGCCAACTCTGGTTATTCTATTGGCACTGCAACCATTGGTTTGGCAATCTCAACTGTTTGAATTGGCACTGTTATTACTCGCGATTGATTGGCGCAATAATGAAAAGCTGGCTAACCAACTGATCAAAGTACTTGGCCGAGAAGATAAAGCGGCCGCTCGTCAGTTACTGGCTCCGATTGTCAATCGTCAAACCGAATCACTTTCGTCACTTGGCCTCGGCAAAGCCGCCACAGAAACCATAATCATGGGTTACGCTCGTAACGTAGTTTGTGTGTTGTTCTGGTACGCCATTGGTGGTGGAATCGCTGCGTTAATGTATCGCCTTGTGGTCGAGTTAGCTCGAGCTTGGTCGCCAAGTCGCAAGCAATTTTCTCCGTTCGGCTCAACGGCGATCAAGATAGTCGCTATCCTAGAACTTATACCAATGCGCTTATTTGCCTTGATGATCGTCTTTGGTGATAAAGCAACGCACACATTTAAGATGATGCTAGTCCAAAGTCGCTCTTGGCCACTACCCGGCCCAGCCTGGTTAATCACGGCTGTTGGCAACAAGCTGGAGTTATCATTAGGTGGCCCTGCGATTTACGACAACACTAAAGCCATTCGCGCGAAATTAGGCGGAAGAATCGCACCGTCAGCTCTGCATCTATCTCAGGTTCAGAAACTACTCTTTGGTCGCATCGCTATCTGGATATTTTTACAAAGCCTAGCCTTACTATTTATTCACCAAGGGATTTAGAGTGAAACCTTCAGCACTTGTTACAAGCCTTACTATTTTGTCTTTCAGCTTATGGCTGCCTTTATCATTTGCAGAAGAAGCACCACGGACTCAAGAACAAGTACAGCCGGCTCAACGCGTAGTCAGCCTTGCTCCTCATGCCACTGAACTCGCGTACAGCGCAGGTTTAGGTAACAACCTTGTCGCCGTAAGTGAACGAAGTGATTACCCACCACAAGCCGATAAGCTTGAAAAAGTGGCAAACTATCAAGGTATCAAGGTTGAGAAGATCATCGCACTTCAGCCTGATTTGATTCTTGCGTGGCCAGCGGGAAACCCGCCCAGAGAGCTCGCGAAACTAGAGCAATTTGGTTTTAATATTTACTACTCCAAGACCAAAAGCCTAGACAGTATCGCAACCAATATTGAACAACTGAGCGAATACGCTAGCGATCCAAGCATTGGCGAAAATAACGCTCAGCAATACAGAGAGCAGCTCAACGCGTTGAGACTAGAATACAAAGATGCCGAGCCAGTAAACTACTTCTACCAGCTCAGTGAAAAGCCGATCATCACTGTTGCTCAAGGACACTGGCCAAGTGAGGTGTTTGAGTTTTGTGGTGGACACAATATTTTTGAAGACAGCGCCTCGCCATATCCGCAAGTTGGTATTGAACAAGTTGTATTAAGAAAACCGCAAGTGATTTTCACTTCTCAGCACGCGATTGAGAATGGAACCATGTGGCAAACATGGGAAGATGAAATCCCAGCAGTCGCTCAAAATCAGATTTGGTCCCTCAATTCAGACTGGATTAATCGCCCGACAACGAGAACTTTGAAAGCGATCCAACAAGTGTGCGATTTCTTCGATAGAGCTAGGCAAAATCACTAACTATTTGCTGCGTTTTTTCGTACAATTCGCCACCGACCTGTCCCTACAATTTTAACTATAAGAGCACCAGTATCATGGACTCCATGCTGCTTTATATTATCGATTTATTTGGCACTGCCATCTTTGCCGTCTCAGGCGTATTTGTCGCTGGCCGTCTTAAGATGGATCCCTTTGGCGTCGCCGTTCTAGGCAGTGTAACCGCGATTGGCGGCGGCACAATTCGTGACATGGCATTGGGTGCAACTCCCGTGTTTTGGATCACCGATACCACCTACCTTTGGGTCATCATCATCACCTGTTTGCTGACCATGATTATTGTAAGACGCCCGAAACGTCTGGCTTGGTGGATATTGCCGGTATGTGATGCGATTGGCCTAGCGGTGTTTGTTGGCATTGGTGTAGAAAAAGCACTTATCTATCAAGATTCAGCACTAGTGGCGATCATCATGGGTGTCATCACCGGCTGCGGTGGCGGTATTATCCGCGACGTACTTGCCCGTGAAGTGCCTATGATTCTAAGAAGTGAAGTCTACGCGACCGCTTGTATCATTGGTGGTACTTTCCATACCATGGCGATCAGCATGGGGCACGATTCAGAAACTGCATTTCTGGCCGGCGTGTTCTCAACACTATTGATAAGGCTTGGCGCTATTCGTTGGCATTTATCATTGCCGACCTTCGCCATCAAATAAGCTAACGTTACAAAGTGAAAGGCTCCGTAAAGGAGCCTTTCTTAATTTGAGCTCCCCAACACAATTATTATGCTCTCGCGCTACACGTGCGAGCATAGCTAAAAATACCTAACTTGGTTCAAAGCTTTAGTTTCAAGACTAGAGAATGAATGTTGTTTGAGGTAAGTTGAAACAATCATTCCCAACTTTCATGAATATAACCCAATGCTACTCGAAGGAATCGAAACTCTACTGGTATTGAGTAAAGCAAAGACCATGAGCCGCACAGGCAGTTTGCTTTATATCAGCCAATCAGCGGTCAGCAAACGGATTGCGAATTTAGAAAAGAAGCTAGGTAAAAAGCTCATTGAACCGAGTGGCCGACAGATAAAACTCACGCCAGATGCGATAGCATTAATAGAGAGTATTGGCCCGACATTCAATGAACTTCGCGGGCTTATTTATGAACAGCAAGAGTTGGAAGATACTACTCTCATCACCCTAGACAGCTCTAAGTCTCTGATAGCCGGTTATTTAGGTGAGATGATGGGCCAGTTCATCCAGCAAGATAAGTACATCACCATTACCACCAACCACACGCCGAGAATCATAGAGCGAGTGCAATCTGGTAAGGCGACCTTGGGGTTGTGTGCTGGCTTACTGCCACCGCATCATGGGTTGATGACCTTCCATCTATTTGATGAGCCGTTTTACATAGTGAGTAAGTCACCGCTAACGGAGCTTCCTCCAATGGTCATCACTAACGACATGACCAACCCTGCCAATTCTTATCAACTTTCTGTATTAGAGAAGTTTGGTATCAAACCCTTGATGGAGATGGATGCCTACACCGCAGCGGCTCAACTTGCATTGGGCGGGACTGGGCCAGCGTTAATACCGCTCTCTATCGTAAAAACACTCAATATTGAGCCTCAATATCTGTATAGCTTCACCGAATTAGCAGGCTTGATTCGGCCGATTCATATCTGTGTCAGACCAAATAGTTACCAGTCTCCACGAGTTAAAACACTGATAGAATCCATTGTTGATGCTGTTCCCAAAGCAGTTTAGACGCCATTAGCATCGACATCACGATCACAAAGGGGCGAATCCATTTCTGCCCTTTTGTCACCACCACTTTAGCGCCAAGCTGAGCGCCCATAAATCCACCGACCGCCATCACTAATCCCAACTCCCAAATAGGCAAACCAGCCAAAATAAAGAAAATTAAGGCAGCGATATTCGAGGTAAAGTTAAGTACTTTAGTACGCGCCGTAGCATCGACTAACGAGAAGTGACCAATAGCAACAAAGCAGACGGTGAAGATAGAACCTGTTCCTGGGCCAAAAAAGCCATCATAGAAACCCACGCCGCCACCAATACACAGAGCAAACATGGCCTCAGAGATCTTCTGTTTTCCTTCAGACGCTCTAGTTTGCGGTGCCAACAGGAAATAGAGAGAGATAGCGATAAGCAGCAGCGGTATCACACTGGTCAGTAGGCTCGCATCAATGTGCTGGACTAACTCAGCGCCAATTGCAGAGCCAATAAAGGTACAAAAGATAGCAAGGCGCATCTCTTTGATGCTGACGATACCGTTGCGCACGAAATACCAACTCGCAGAGAAGCTGCCAAATGAGCTTTGGAGTTTGTTAGTTGCCAATGCCTGCGTCGGTGGAACTCCAGCCGCTAGCAATGCAGGTAGAGTCAGTAACCCACCGCCGCCAGCCATTGCATCAATAAAGCCTGCTGCCGTTGCAACAACAAACAAGATAGCCAATATTTCTAGAGTGATTTCCATATACCCAACGCCTTAAAGTCCTGTGTAGCGACAAGTTACCACTCACGGCAGACGAGCAATAACGAAACACAAGATTCTAACCTATTCCAAATATTCATCATTAAGTTACCGCGGAATAACAGACATAAAAAAGCCCACTCCGAAGAGTGGGCTTTGAGCATTTATATCCGCTTATCAACGATACACTTTAGGCGATTAAGCTTGAGAAGCTTTAACCTGAGCGTGTAGCTCTTGAACTGAAGTTACTGACGTTTTCGCGTCTGCAGTGTGCGCCATACAAGTCGCGAATGCAGCGTTTAGCGTAGTCGTGTAGTTAACTTTCTCAGCAAGTGCACCACGACGAAGAACTTTAGAATCTTCAATCGCTTGACGGCCAGCTGCAGTGTTCACGATGTACGTGTACTCGTTGTTCTTGATACGGTCAAGAATGTGAGGACGACCTTCGTGTACCTTGTTTACTAGACGTGGGTTGATGCCCGCTTCGCCAAGGATAACCGCAGTACCGTGAGTTGCGTCTAGCTGGTAACCAAGCTTAGATAGCTTAGATGCTAGGTCAACAACACGCTCTTTGTCGCCTTCGCGAACAGAAAGAAGTGCACGACCGCCTTCTGGGTAGATGTTACCACAACCCAATTCAGCTTTAGAGTATGCTTCTGCGAACGTCGCACCAACACCCATAACTTCACCAGTAGAGCGCATTTCTGGGCCTAACAGTGGGTCAACACCAGGGAACTTGTTGAATGGAAGTACAACTTCTTTCACTGAGTAGTAAGGTGGGATGATTTCTTTCGTAAAGCCTTGAGACTCTAGAGATTGACCCGCCATTACACGAGCGGCAATCTTAGCGATTGGCGCACCAGTTGCTTTAGATACGAATGGAACCGTACGTGCTGCACGAGGGTTAACCTCGATTAGGTACACTTCATTGTTCTTAACAGCAAACTGCGTGTTCATCAGACCACGAACACCCAACTCGAACGCTAGCTTTTCAACTTGCTCGCGCATTACATCTTGGATTTCTTGGCTTAGCGTGTATGCAGGAAGAGAACATGCTGAGTCACCAGAGTGAACACCCGCTTGCTCGATGTGCTCCATAATACCGCCGATTACAACGCGCTCACCGTCACAAATCGCATCTACGTCTACTTCAACAGCGTCATCTAGGAAGCTATCAAGTAGTACTGGAGATTCGTTGGATACGCTAACTGCTTCGTTGAAGTAGCGACGTAGGTCTTGCTCGTCGTATACGATTTCCATCGCACGACCACCAAGTACGTAAGAAGGACGTACAACAAGTGGGAAGCCGATTTCACGAGATTTCTCTACCGCTTGCTCCATTGTTGTTACTGTCGCGTTTTCTGGTTGAAGTAGGCCTAGACGGTCTACAGCAACTTGGAAACGCTCACGGTCTTCTGCACGGTCGATTGCGTCTGGGCTAGTACCGATGATTGGTACGCCAGCAGCTTCAAGAGCACGTGCCAGTTTAAGTGGCGTTTGACCACCGTACTGAACGATAACGCCTTTTGGCTTCTCAACACGAGCGATTGCTAGTACGTCTTCCAGAGTTACTGGTTCGAAGTACAGACGGTCAGACGTATCGTAGTCTGTAGAAACTGTCTCAGGGTTACAGTTAACCATGATAGTTTCGTAGCCATCTTCACGTAGCGCTAGTGATGCGTGTACACAACAGTAGTCAAATTCAATGCCTTGGCCGATACGGTTTGGACCGCCGCCTAGAATCATGATTTTTTCTTTGTCTGTTGGGTTTGCTTCACACTCGTCATCGTAAGATGAGTACATGTAAGCCGTATCTGAAGAGAACTCAGCTGCACACGTATCTACACGCTTGTATACCGGGTGGATATCGTATTGGTCACGTAGACGACGGATTTCGCTTTCCGCTACACCTAGAATCTTAGATAGGCGCGCATCAGCAAAACCTTTACGCTTAAGCTTGTTTAGCTCGTCTTTATTTAGACCAGCAAAGCCTTTCGCTTTAAGTTCTTGCTCTAGCTTAACGATGTCTTCGATTTGAACTAGGAACCAACGGTCGATTTGCGTTAGGTTGAATACACCATCTACCGACATACCAGCACGGAATGCGTCAGCGATGTACCAAATACGCTCTGCGCCAGCTTCTTTAAGTTCGTGACGGATAGTCGTTAGAGCATCTGGTGCGTCTAGGTCTACCATTTCGTCAAAACCAGTCGCGCCAACTTCTAGGCCGCGAAGTGCTTTTTGTAGAGATTCTTGTTGGTTACGGCCGATGGCCATAACTTCACCAACCGACTTCATTTGCGTCGTTAGGCGGTCGTTAGCACCTGCAAACTTCTCGAAGTTAAAACGAGGAATCTTAGTTACTACGTAGTCGATTGTTGGTTCGAATGATGCTGGAGTTGCGCCGCCAGTGATGTCATTCATTAGCTCGTCTAGCGTGAAACCAACAGCCAGTTTCGCTGCAATCTTAGCGATTGGGAAACCTGTTGCTTTAGATGCTAGTGCAGAAGAGCGAGATACACGTGGGTTCATCTCGATGATAACCATACGGCCATCTTTCGGGTTGATACCAAACTGTACGTTTGAACCACCTGTTTCAACACCAATCTCGCGCAGTACTGCTAGAGATGCGTTACGCATTAGTTGGTATTCTTTGTCTGTCAGCGTTTGAGCTGGAGCCACGGTGATTGAGTCACCTGTGTGAATACCCATTGGGTCGAAGTTTTCAATCGCACATACGATGATGCAGTTGTCGTTTTTGTCACGAACCACTTCCATCTCGTACTCTTTCCAACCGATAAGTGATTCATCGATAAGAAGTTCATTAGTTGGAGATAGATCCAAACCACGACGACAGATTTCTTCAAATTCTTCTTTGTTGTAAGCGATACCGCCACCAGTACCACCCATCGTGAACGATGGACGAATGATACAAGGGAAGCCAACCATGTCTAAAACTTTGTAAGCTTCTTCCATCGTTTTCGCTGTATCAGCAGTTGGACACTCAAGGCCAATTGCTTTCATTGCTTTATCGAAGCGTGAACGGTCTTCTGCTTTATCGATAGCGTCAGCCGTTGCACCAATCATTTCAACACCGAACTCTTCAAGAACGCCGTGCTTTTCTAGGTCTAGAGCACAGTTCAATGCAGTTTGGCCACCCATAGTAGGTAGAACTGCATCAGGCTTCTCTTTAGCGATGATGTTACGCACAACTTCCCATTGGATAGGCTCGATGTAAGTTGCATCTGCCATGTCTGGGTCAGTCATGATTGTCGCTGGGTTCGAGTTTACAAGAATAACTCGGTAACCTTCTTCGCGAAGCGCTTTACAAGCTTGAGCACCAGAGTAATCGAACTCACATGCTTGGCCGATAACGATCGGGCCAGCACCTAGAATAAGAATACTTTTAATGTCAGTACGTTTTGGCATTGTCTACTACTCCGAATTACGCTGTGTGCTGTTTGATTAGTTCAATAAAGTGGTCGAATAACGGCGCTGCGTCTTCTGGACCTGGGCTTGCTTCAGGGTGACCTTGGAAGCTGAATGCTGGTTTGTCTGTACGGTGAATACCTTGTAGAGAACCATCAAATAGTGATTTGTGCGTTGCACGTAGTGTCTCTGGAAGGGTTTCTTCGTCAGCAGCAAAGCCGTGGTTTTGCGAAGTAATCATCACAACATCACGATCTAAATCTTTAACCGGGTGGTTTGCGCCGTGGTGACCAAACTTCATCTTCACTGTCTTAGCGCCTGACGCAAGAGCAAGAATCTGGTGACCTAGACAGATACCGAAGATTGGTAAGCCTTTTTCTAGGAACACTTTTGTCGCTTCAATTGCGTAAGTACATGGTTCTGGGTCACCAGGGCCATTTGAAAGGAAAACACCGTCTGGGTTCAGAGCAAGTACTTCTTCAGCTGAAGTCTCAGCAGGAACAACCGTTAGGCGGCAGCCGCGGTCAACAAGCATTCGTAGGATGTTTCGTTTTGCACCGAAGTCATAAGCAACAACGTGGTATGGCAATTCTGAGTCTGCTTTCGCTTCAGGAAGTCCACCCGTAAGCGTCCACGAACCTTGTTTCCATTGATACGCTTCTTTTGTTGTAACTTCTTTCGCAAGGTCCATACCTTTCAGGCCAGGGAATTCTTTTGCTTTAGCAAGAGCTAGAGCTTCGTCTAGGTTTCCATCGTTTACTGAAGAGCCAGCTACGATACAACCGTTCTGTGCGCCTTTTTCACGAAGAATACGCGTCAGCTTACGAGTATCGATATCAGCGATACCAACAACGTTTTGCGACTTAAGGTAATCAGAAAGGGATTGTTCATTACGGAAGTTAGAAGCGATTAGAGGGAGATCGCGAATCACAAGGCCTTGAGCGTGGATTGAAGAAGATTCTTCGTCTTCGGAATTGGTTCCGGTATTGCCAATGTGAGGGTAAGTAAGGGTAACGATTTGTTGAGAATAGGAAGGATCAGTGAGGATTTCTTGGTACCCCGTCATCGAGGTATTAAAAACGACTTCACCAACTGCAGAACCTACAGCGCCAATGGCTTCACCGTGAAATACTGTCCCATCTTCTAGGACGAGTAGTGCTGACTTCTTCAAGACAACCTCCAGAAATAAAAATGCATTAAAATTGATTTAATTTGCAAATCTACCTTCCTGCAACACCAAAAACTGCGTGTTTATGGAAATTAGACAAATTGGCGGTATTTTAGTGATCTGCGTGATACGTGTCAACATTTAACTCAAAAGAAATTAAACATTTGTAAGGACTAATTCAATTTACCCCCTCAAAGCTCCAAAAGTTCAACTTTCATGCGCATTTAGCTCGAATATTACGATTTTCTAATTTTCACTCCTCATTTTAGCCAACCATAGAGTGATAAAAATATCAGCAACAAAACGCAATCGATAAATACCAAGAGAAAACATGACAATTTAAAGATCTAAAACAAAAAACACACTAAAGACCACATAAACAGCATAGAAATAGAGTCAAAAAGGCGATAAGAAGAAAGTAGAAGGAAGATCGGAGAAGTGAGATTACTAAGGAAAATGCACCAAATAAAGAAAGCGCCGGCAATTGCCAGCGCATAAATATCTATTTATAGGTCATTCAAACCAAGCACATCCGTCATGGTATAAAAGCCTGCTGGTTTATCATTTAACCAAACCGCGGCCTTGATTGCGCCATTAGCAAAGGTCATTCGATCAGTAGCTTTATGGGTAATTTCCACTCGTTCACCGATATCAGCAAACATAGCGGTGTGTTCACCAATAATGTCACCGGCACGAATCGTCGCGAAACCAATCTCATCTTTAGTGCGCTCGCCAGTAATACCCTCGCGTGACCATACAGCTACATCGTTCAGCTCATTGCCCATAGCACCCGCAATAGCTTCGCCCATACCAATCGCAGTACCTGACGGTGCATCGACTTTATGACGGTGATGAGCCTCAACGATCTCGACATCACAGTAATCGCCCATCACTTTAGCGGCCTTCTCTAGCAGCTTAAAGACCAGGTTCACACCAACGCTGTAGTTAGGTGCCATTACGATAGCCATCTCTTTTGAAGCAGCATCAATCACCTGCTTCTCTTCTTCAGAGAAGCCCGTTGTACCGATGATCAGTTTTTTACCGTGACGTTTACAAAGTTCAATATTCGCTAATGTGCTAACAGGGGCAGTAAAATCGACAATCACATCAAACTCTTCGATGGCTTTAGACAAATCATCGACTAAAGCAACATCAAAACGACCTTCACCGCATAACTCGCCGACATCTACGCCGACCAAAGATGACTCTGGACGCTCTGAACCAGCTCCAACACTTGCTTCTGAATTATGATGAGCGGCTTTCACCAAGTTGCGGCCCATGCGGCCCGCTGCTCCTGCAATTGCAATTCTTACCACTGCGAATATCTCCATTGTTTTGGTTACCGTTGCCACTTATCTCTTGCAGCAACGTTCAATCGATTAATCTCTTTAAACTAACAACAATCTCAAACTCAGGCTAGCAATTACGAAAACTCTTTTATTACTCGCTCTAAAATTGGCACATTTGCCTCTGGGAAGGCGTATTGATTCAATGATTCTAGGCTTACCCATTCACCTTGCTGACCTTCTTTACCATAAGGCTGCTCTTCAAAATCAGTCACGAGAATGAAATCGAACTTAAGTGACTTATCCGTGTAATCAAATTCAAGATGCTCAAACAGAGACTGCTCGGTCACCTTGATACCGACCTCTTCATCAAGCTCGCGAGTCATCGCTTGCTCAATAGTTTCGCCCTCTTCAACCTTGCCACCTGGAAATTCCCAGAAGCCACCTTTGTGCTTGTCATCTGGACGCTTAGTGATAAAGACCTGTGACTTATCTTGATTGAAGATAATACCCGCTACGATATGGATTCTTTTCATTGATGGTGTTCCTTAATAAAACGCTGAACTCACATAGTCCCTAAATACGTCATCCTCAAGAAAGAGGAACGACTGAGTTGGGGATCTAAAACTACGCGAGCCTAACTAAACAAGATTCCCTACTACGCTCACTCCTCGCTATAGGGAATGACAACTTCCTTGCGTAACAAAGTAAGCCATGAAATTTACATACAAAAAGAGCCGCCTAAGCGACTCTTTATATTCTATTTGTCAGTTTTATGAAGCTAAGTTGTAGTGTATGAGAGCAAGGCGGTGGCACGGAGCTTACGACTGTAAGTGAGTACCACCAACGCAGCTATCATGCGCTACAGCAACGATTCATTAAACTTACGCGATTTTACCGTGACACTGCTTGTACTTCTTACCGCTACCACATGGGCATGGCTCGTTACGGCCAACTTTACGCTCGTCACGCACTACCGTTTGTGGAGATGCCGCTTCAGCTTCATCGTCAGCTAGCTGGTTTTCAGCTGTTGCATGTTGCGCTTGTGCACGACGCGCCGCTTCTTCAGCTTGAGCTTGACGTTGAGCTTCCATCTTTTCAACTTCTTCTTGTTGCTGAACGCGCACTTTAGAAAGGATGGTAACAACGTCTGTTTTCAGTACATCTAGTAGGCCTTCAAACAGTTCAAACGACTCGCGCTTGTACTCTTGTTTCGGGTTCTTCTGAGCATAACCACGTAAGTGGATACCTTGACGAAGGTGATCCATCGCAGCCAAGTGCTCTTTCCAAAGGCCGTCTAGCGTTTGTAGCATCACAGATTTCTCGAAGTTACGCAGTACTTGAGCACCAACCACTTCTTCTTTCTGTTTGTACGAATCAACCGCCATAGCAAGAATACGCTCACGCAATGCTTCTTCATAAAGCTTGTCGTCTTCGTCTAACCAACCTTGAATATCAAAGTCTAGATCGAAGTCATTCTTCAGACGATCTTGCAGACCCGCGATATCCCACATATCTTCAAGAGACTGAGGTGCGATGTATTCATCAATCACTGATGCCAATACATCTTCACGGTTGTGTTCGATCATCTCGCTGATATCGTCAGAGCTCATTAGTTCATCACGAAGCTCATAAACCACTTTACGTTGGTCATTGGCTACATCATCGTACTCAAGAAGCTGCTTACGAATATCGAAGTTACGACCTTCAACTTTACGTTGTGCTTTTTCAATTGAGCGAGAAAGCATCTTAGATTCGATCGCTTCGCCTTCGTCCATACCACTTTGGATAAGACCAGCCATACGATCCGATGTGAAGATACGTAGCAGAGAATCTTCCATTGATAGGTAGAAACGAGAAGAACCCGCATCACCTTGACGACCAGAACGACCACGTAGCTGGTTGTCGATACGGCGAGATTCATGACGCTCAGTACCAATGATGTGCAGACCACCTGACTCAAGCACTTTATCGTGGATTACTCTCCAGTCAGCTTTGATCTTCTCGATCTGCTCTTTGGTTGGATTCTCTAGCTTCTCAACTTGTGCCTGCCAGCTACCACCTAATACGATATCGGTACCACGACCAGCCATGTTAGTTGCGATAGTTACCGCACTCGGCATACCAGCTTGTGCAACGATCTCTGCTTCCATTTCGTGGAATTTAGCATTTAGAACGCTGTGCTTAATTTTTGCTTTTTTCAGTGCGTTAGACAGTAGTTCAGACTTCTCGATAGAAACCGTACCAACCAATGATGGCTGACCAGCAGCTACACGGTCTTTGATGTCTTCAATGATCGCATTGAACTTGTCTTCTTCGGTACGATAAACCACATCTGGCATATCGTTACGAACCATAGGCTTGTTGGTTGGGATAACCACTGTTTCTAGGCCGTAGATAGACTGAAATTCGAAAGCTTCTGTATCGGCTGTACCTGTCATACCTGACAGTTTTTCGTATAGACGGAAGAAGTTCTGGAATGTAATCGATGCTAGCGTCTGGTTTTCATTCTGAATCTTCACACCTTCTTTAGCTTCAACAGCTTGGTGTAAACCTTCAGACCAACGACGACCTGGCATAGTACGACCAGTATGTTCATCAACGATAACCACTTCGCCTTCTTCAGTAACGATGTAGTCGACGTCTTTCTCAAACAGTACGTGTGCACGCAGCGCTGCATTGACATGGTGCAATAGGCTGATATTAGTTGGAGAGTAAAGCGTGTCACCCTCTTCCATCAGGCCGTTTTTGACCATTAGCTCTTCTACAAATTCTTGACCGTTTTCAGTCAGGTGAACCTGTTTCGATTTCTCGTCCAAGGTGTAGTGACCTTCACCACGGTACTCTTCAGAATCTTCTTTATCTTGGCGCTCAAGGTTAGGGATCAACGTGTTAATACGCGTGTAAAGATCTGAACTATCTTCAGCTGGGCCAGAGATAATAAGTGGAGTACGAGCTTCATCGATTAAGATTGAGTCAACCTCATCGACAACAGCAAAGAAGCGCTCACGTTGAACACGATCTTCAGCACGGAAAGCCATGTTGTCACGTAGGTAATCGAAGCCAAACTCGTTGTTTGTTCCGTATAGGATATCCGCTTGGTACGCTTCTTTCTTCTCTGGTGGAGCCATGTTTGGCACGTTTACGCCAACAGTCATACCAAGGAATTCAAATAATGGGCGGTTTGTTTCCGCATCACGCTTCGCTAGGTAGTCGTTCACCGTTACTACGTGAACACCTTTGCTAGGTAGGGCGTTAAGATAAGCTGGTAGGGTTGCTGTAAGAGTCTTACCTTCACCAGTACGCATTTCTGCAATTTGGCCAGCATTTAGAACCATGCCACCAATCATTTGCACGTCAAAGTGACGCATGCCGTAAACACGCTTAGACGCTTCACGTACCGTAGCAAATGCTTCAGGTAGAAGTTGGTCTAGCGATTCACCTTTATCTAAGCGCTCACGAAACTCAACCGTTTTTGCTTTTAGCTCTTCGTCTGAAAGAGCTTCAAACGTTGGTTCGTAGTTATTAATTTCTTTTACAATTTTTCTAAGGCGGCGCAGTGTTCTGTCATTGCGACTGCCAATTACCTTTGTCAGCAGCTTAGTAATCATGTGCTTGGAATCTCTTCGTTCTCAGATCGTCCGCGATCTATTTTAAATGCCGTCAGTGTCTCTACTAGCTATGAACTAGTCTTCAGTTACTAACCAAGGATACTGAGATAAATCTAGTATCTTTGATATTGTACTTGAGAGTAGAGTTTTCAAGGCTTGAGTTAAAATTAATGCCCTTTAGTGTAAGTAATTTTCACATCAACAACCATTTATAACCCCATTTGTTTGATGTGCTTGGAACTTTTCTTTCTAATTGCTGATGGATTAGCCAGACTGCAGCTCATTGGGAGACAACTTTCGGATGTTGACGACACTGTATCTGGAAAATAGATACAAAAAAACCAGGTCAATGACCTGGTTTTCGAAATCTTATATTGCTGTAAACAACAATTACGCTAGAACCATTCCTGGCTCAGCAAATGCAACAGGAGAGCCTACTTCTTCTTCGAATGTTGCCCATTCCCAAGCTTCTGCGTCAGCAAGTACTGCACGTAGTAGTTGGTTGTTTAGGCCGTGACCTGATTTGTATGCACGGAACTCACCAATAATAGCGTGTCCACACATGTACAAGTCACCAATCGCGTCTAGTACTTTATGAGTTACGAACTCATTGTCAAAACGTAGACCTTCTTCATTAAGAATTCGGTATTCGTCCAGTACGATAGCATTATCAAAGCTACCGCCAAGTACTAGGTTTTGAGATTGTAGATACTCAATGTCGCGCATGAAGCCGAAAGTACGAGCGCGAGAAATTTCTTTCACAAAACCTTGTGAAGAGAAATCAAACAACAAACGTTGCTCATCAGATTCAATAGCTGGGTGGTTAAAGTCGATCTCAAAGTCCATACGGAAGCCGTTAAATGGAACAAATTCTGCCCACTTATCGCCATCTTCAAAACGGATAGGCTTTTTGATACGAATAAAACGCTTCGCTGCATTCAGTGTTTCTACACCCGCTTGCTGTAGCAAGTATACGAATGGGCTTGCGCTACCATCCATAATTGGGATCTCAGGTGCATCTACTTCAACAATAATGTTGTCGATGCCCATACCCGCTAAAGCTGCGTTAAGGTGTTCCACTGTAGAGATACGTACGCCTTCGTCATTAACAAGAGCTGTACATAGCATAGTGTCACGAACTGACGCTGGATCAGCTGGGAAATCTACAGGTGGATTTACATCTGTACGACGATAAACAATACCTGTATTTGCAGCTGCCGGGCGAAGAGTAAGTGTGACTTTACGACCAGAGTGGAGACCCACACCAGTTGTTTTCACAATTTCTTTCAGAGTACGTTGTCTGATCATCTGCTTGCCTCGTTATCAGTGCTACAAATCACGGTCAGTATTTACCGACCGCGAATTTTACCATTAATTCGACGATAGTCAAATTTTGGGTATTTGTTAATCAGCCTGACGTCGTAAGAATGCTGGAATATCTAAGTATCCACTCTCTTTCTCAGCCTTAGGTGCTGCACTTTGGCTAGCGCCTGTACCTGAAGAAACAGGTGACGTTGTTGGCTGCGGCTTAACTTGAGGTTTAACCTCAGTTTTTTCTTGCAATGGTTGTGCCACTTTCTCTTCCACTTTTGGTGCAGTTTGAACTGCAACTTGTGGTTGAGGAGTTGGTGCAACCTTAGCTTTACCACCAGCAACTAATGTAATGTCTGGTTTTTTCTCTGTGCCGATACCTGTTGCTACAACAGTTACACGGATTTCATCCGTCATATCAGGGTCTAGAGAAGTACCAATCACAACTGTTGCGTTATCAGATGCGAATGCCTTAACTGTATTACCTACTGTTTCGAATTCATCTAGACGCATATCTAGGCCTGCTGTGATGTTCACAAGAACGCCACGTGCGCCAGCTAGGTCGATGTCTTCTAGTAGTGGGCTAGAAATTGCCGTTTCAGCAGCTTCTTCAGCACGGTCTTCACCTTTTGCGATACCGCTACCCATCATTGCATGACCCATCTCAGACATTACGGTGCGAACATCCGCGAAATCGACGTTAATCATACCAGGGCGAGTAATTAGCTCAGCGATACCTTGTACAGCGTTTTTAAGTACATCATTGGCACTTGCGAAAGCTTCTAGCAGAGTTACGCCGCGGCCAAGTACTTTAAGTAGCTTTTCATTTGGAATCGTAATTAATGAATCCACATGTTTAGAAAGCTCTTCAATACCTTGCTCAGCAAACGCTAAACGCTTTTTGCCTTCAAAGCTAAATGGCTTAGTTACAACAGCAACCGTCAGCACACCCAACTCTTTCGCAACTTCAGCAATAACTGGAGCAGCACCTGTACCAGTCCCACCGCCCATACCAGCTGCGATAAATACCATATCGGCGCCAGTTAGAACTTCTTTAATTCTTTCTCGATCTTCGAGAGCTGCATCACGGCCTACTTGTGGGTTTGCACCAGCGCCCAAACCTTTAGTGATATCACCACCAATTTGGATCACGCTGCTCACGCTTGTTTTACGAAGTGCTTGTGCATCAGTGTTAACACTGATGAATTCTACGCCTTCGATTGATTCACGTACCATGTGCTCAACAGCGTTACCGCCACCGCCACCAACTCCAACGACTTTAATTACTGCATCGTCAGACATTTCCATCATCGGTTCAAACATGTGTTATCTCCGTTTTTTCCTGCAACTCAGGTTAAAACTCTTTTTGTATCCAATTACGCAATTTGCCAAATAAACCAGACATAGAAGGTGCTGAACGCTTAGGTTCGCTGTAATCACCTTCATCACTGATCTGACAATCTCTTGCGTAATGAAGTAAACCAACCGCCGTAGAATGATACGGCTCTTTAACATAGTCAGTTAAGCCACTAACTTCTAACGGCTTACCAACTCGAACTTGATTGCGGAAAACACGTTCCGCACACTCTACCAATCCGTCAATTTGTGCAGCTCCACCAGTGAGAACGACGCCAGCTGCAAGGTGGTGTTTAATACCTTCATCTCGTAGCTGTAATTGAACCGTATCAATAGTTTGGTTAACGAGACCCATAAGTTCAGTGTAACGTGGTTCAATCACTTCCGACAAAGTTTGTCGTTGCAAACTTCTCGATGGGCGACCACCAACACTTGGGACGTTAACAGAGTCATCCTTGCTTACGAGTTCACTCAGAGCGCAACCATGGTTTACTTTTATCTCTTCAGCATCGCTCACTGGCGTGCCGAAAGCGAAGGCAATATCACTGGTTACTGCATTTCCTGCGTAGGAAAAGACTTCTGTGTGTCGAAGTGCGCCGCCAGTCCAAATGGAAATATCCATTGTACCCGCACCGATATCGACAACACATACTCCAAGCTCTCTCTCGTCTTCAGTAATTACCGCATTGCTTGAGGCAAGTCCTGAAAACACGATTTGTTCTACTGTGAGACCACATCGTTCAACAGCTTTAATAATGTTTCTCGCCATGTCGCTATGGCAAGAAATTAGGTGAACACTGACTTCCATTCGAACACCAGATAAGCCAAGTGGGTTCTTAATCCCTTCTTGATAATCAATGGTAAATTCTTGTGGGATCACGTGCAGAATTCTCTGCTCATCACCTATTTTAATTGATTTCGCGGTATGGATCGCTCGATCCATATCGTCTTGAGACACCTCTTCATCAGAGATAGTGCCCATGCCTTTTTCAATTCGGCTTGCGATATGTTTACCCGATAGCGAGATAAATACATTGCTGATTTGGCATTCCGCCATCAACTCTGCTTGATCAATAGCTCGCTGAACCGACTTAACTACCGACTCTAGGTCGTTTACACCACCTTTATCCATACCTCTGGATGGGCTTTGCCCAGAACCAATGATATTGATTTGACCATCAGGCAATATTTCACCAACCAGAGCTGATATGGTCGCAGTGCCTATATCAAGACCAACGATTATGTTGTCATCTGCGGTCTTAGTCATCTGTGCTCTCTTCTAACTCTTGCTCTGGAAACCAGCCTACAGCGGCTCCCGTATCATACCTGAGGTCGATGTAGCTCACTTGATTCGCTTTACTACCAAGTTCGTTGTAAAGCGAAATGAAGCGTTCAACACGCTCATCTAAAGAATCTTTACCTAGTTCTAAACGGATACCGTTATCTAGGATTATTTGCCAAGCGCGACGCTCATTGAGAACGAGAGAGGTAACGGTTAACCCTAGACTGTTAATCAAAGGGGTTATCTGTCGCCACTTTTCTATCACTTCTTGGCTGGTGCCGTCTGGGCCGTAAAGCTTAACTCTATCGCCCTTCAACAGGCCGATATCACCATTAAACACCTGACCATCGTCATTCAGCAGCATGTTACCGTTCCAGATTGCTGCCGCATGGTATTCAGTCAAAAATACTTTTATTGTGTCTGGCCACTGCTTACGAATGGAGACCACTGAAACCCAAGGTAACGCTTCTAAACTGTCTTGCAACACACCGATGTCTTGCGACATGAAGGTTCCAATGTGCTCTAGCTCGCTAAAGGCATGTTGAACATCACCAGCGGTTACGTAAGTTAAGTCGCCTTGAAGTACTATTTTGGAGAGAGGCAATCGCTGATCGTCCCACATCCAAGTTAGTGTGGTATAGAAAAGAAACCCAATGAATAGCAATACCATGACAAAAAAAGACCCGCCTAAGGCGTGTTTCTTTAGCGATGGTAAACTGAATAGGTGGCGGTTTTCGCTAAAAGTACTTTCTACCAAAGCCCGCATTCCCTGTCGTTGGTTCGCAATTCTATTCCCTATCTTCGTAATAGAGGTAAAAGCACTTACTTTAACCTATGAATTATACTGAGCAAAATCAAACTATCAAACGTTGATAATAAGATTTTTGGTCAATTTTAGGTCAATCGCAAGAAGTGAGCGATCAACCACAGTCTGTATACAGTATTCTGCTACGCGTTTTGCATCTTATTAATTTCTAATTGTAGCGATTCAAGTTGCTTCGCTACACGACCAACATCACCAGCACCCTGTGTTAAAACAAGGTCTCCGCCTTGAATAACGTTGGCTAAAACCGACGGCAGCGTGTTGATATCAGCAACAAAGATGGGATCAATCTTACCACGCCCACGAATAGTTCGACTTAACGAGCGTCCGTCAGCCCCTGCAATAGGTTTCTCACCTGCAGAATAAACATCTAACAGAATAAGCACATCAACCTGCTCAAGAACGTTCGCGAAGTCATCATACAGATCGCGAGTGCGGCTATAACGGTGCGGTTGGAAGATCATCACAAGACGTTTATCAGTCCAACCACTTCGTGCAGCTTGAATGGTGACATCAACTTCGGTTGGGTGATGGCCGTAATCATCGACCAGCATTGCAACACCCTTACCCGTTTCATATTCACCAAGGTGATCGAAACGACGGCCAGTGCCTTCCGTTCCAGCCATCGCTTTTAGAATCGCTTCATCGCTGATGTCATCTTCCGTCGCAACCGCAATCGCCGCTGATGCGTTCAGTGCGTTATGGCGACCAGGAATGTTCAACGTAATATCGAGATTGGCTTTACCTTTACGAACAACCGTAAACTTGCCTTGCTGACCTTGTTGTACATAGTTTTCAATGCGGATATCAGCGTCTTCAGAGAAGCCGTAAGTAATCACTTGGCGGCTCACCTGAGGGATAAGTTCACGTACAACAGGATCATCTACACACATCACAGCCTGGCCGTAGAACGGCAGGTTGTGTAGGAAATCGATAAATGTCTGCTTTAGCGTTTCGAAATCGCCGCCGTAGGTATCCATATGATCCGCTTCAATGTTAGTTACGATACTAACCATAGGTTGCAGATGTAAAAATGAAGCATCACTCTCATCGGCTTCAGCGATAAGAATACGGCTTGAACCTAAACGTGCGTTAGTGCCAGCACTTTTAACCAAACCACCGTTTACGAAGGTTGGATCTAGGCCGGCTTCCGAGTAAATCTGTGTCACTAGCGCAGTCGTGGTTGTTTTACCGTGCGTACCTGCCACAGCAATACCGTGACGAAAACGCATCAGCTCAGCCAGCATTTCTGCACGACGAACGATCGGTGTGCGCGCTTCACGAGCTGCAATAATTTCTGGGTTTTCTTCGTTGATAGCGGTTGAAACAACCACCACACTTGCGTCGGCAACGTTACTCGCTTGGTGACCGATATAAACGGTCGCACCCTTGCTAACTAAACGATCAGTCACTGGGTTTTGAGCAATATCAGAACCCGTGATCTGGTAGCCTTCATTTAGCAAGACTTCAGCAATCCCGCTCATTCCGGCACCACCAATACCAATGAAGTGGATAGATTTAACACGGCGCATCTCTGGCACCATTGCACGGATTTGCGCTAAGTCTTGGGTATGTTCAATCGTCATCAATTCAATCTCATTATTTTGCTAAAGCTTTAATCGCTTCAGCGACGGTCACATCAGCATCAAGCTTGGCGGCTTGACGAGCTTTTGTTGCCATCATTTTTAATTCATTTCTATCAAGCTGCGCGATAGTGTTCGCTAGCTTATCAGCCGTTAGTTGAGGCTGTTCAATCATTAACGCTGCGCCACATTCAACTAAATGGTCGGCATTCAACGCTTGTTGTCTGTCTTTGTGCATAAACGGAACGAAGATAGAACCGACACCTGCCGCAGACACTTCTGATACGGTTAATGCACCTGAGCGACACACTAATAGATCTGCCCACTCATAAGCTTGCGCCACATCATCAATAAATTCAGTCACTTGAACATTACCAACAGAATGTGATTTGTATTGCTCAATAACTTGTTGTTGATTGTTCTTACCCGCTTGGTGCATCACAGTGAAGCCTTCACCAAGCTGCGCCATCGTTACTGGCAAGGTATCGTTTAGGATTTTTGCGCCCTGACTGCCGCCCATAACCAAGATGCGGATGTCACCATCACGCTCAGCCATGCGTTGCTCGGGTTCAGCTAAGGCAACCACATCTTCGCGTACTGGGTTACCCACCACTTCTGCAGTAGGAAACGCACCAGGGAAAGCTTGGAAAACCTTTTTAGCAATCTTAGACAGCCATTGGTTGGTTAAACCTGCCACTGCATTTTGTTCATGGAGAACCACTGGAATGCCAGACAACCATGCCGCGATACCACCCGGGCCACTCACGTAGCCACCCATACCAAGTACCACATCAGGCTGCCATGCTTTGATGTGTTGCCTTGCTTGAAGTATGGCATTAATAATCTGGAACGGCGCTTTAATTAACTTGCTAATGCCTTGACCACGCAGGCCTTTCACTTTGATGAAGTCGATTTCAATGCCATGCTTTGGCACTAAATCCGCTTCCATTCTGTCTGCTGTGCCTAACCAGCGAATTTCCCAACCTTGTTGCTGAAGCTTTTTCGCTACTGCTAACCCTGGGAAAACGTGACCGCCAGTACCACCAGCCATCACTAAAAGTTTTTTGTTTTGTTTCATCACGTTAGATTCTTATTCTACTAATTCGTTTTGACTATCAGCTTGTTCTTTTTGTTGCATTCGGCATTCGTGGTCAATGCGCAGCAGCATTGATACCGCCACAGACATAACAATTAAACTCGAACCACCATAACTGATTAGCGGTAGGGTTAGACCTTTGGTCGGAACGATGCCAGATGCAGCACCTACGTTAACAAGCGTCTGAAACGCAAACCAAATACCAATACCAAAAGCCAGATAGCCGCTGAACACTTGATCGTGTTCAAAGGCTTTTTTACCTATCAGAATGGCTTTTAACACCAAGCTGAAGATCAACATTAATACTAAGGTAACACCGACAAAGCCAAGCTCTTCAGCCAACACAGCAAATACAAAATCGGTATGCGCTTCTGGTAAGTATTCGAGTTTTTGAATCGAGTTACCAAGCCCTTGCCCCATCCAATCACCACGGCCAAACGCCATCAATGACTGAGTTAACTGGTAACCACTGCCGAACGGGTCGTTCCAAGGTTCCCAGAATGAGGTAACACGTCGAACACGATAAGGTTCTATAACAATCAAACCGACGACCGCGGCAATACCTGCCACCATCAAGGCGATAAACTGTGAAAGCTTGGCACCAGCAATGAATAGCATGCCGAACAGGGTCACTAGCATTACGACCACAGTACCTAAATCGGGCTGGCCTAGCAGCAGCACGGCAAAAGCGCCGAATACCATGATCGGTTTACCAAAACCACCGAAGAAGGTTTTTCTCACTTCATCTTGCTTCCGAACCAAGTAGCCCGCCATAAAGATAAACAGCGATAACTTGGCGACTTCAGCGGGTTGTAAGTTAAATAGCCCTAATGGGATCCAACGCGATGCGCCGTTAACCGACTTACCGACGGCTAATACCACAATCAGCAAGAAGAAGGACAAGCCCAGTAGATACATACTGTATTGAAACCAGCGTTGCATCGGGATTTGCAATATGACGCTAGAGACACCTAACGCCAATACAAGGAAGATGGCATGACGGAACATAAAGTGAAACGGCTGATCGGTTAAACGAGCACTGATGGGGAACGAAGCAGACGTCACCATCACCAAACCTGTCAGCATTAGCCCAAGAGCAATCCACACCAATTGACGATCGTAAAGCGCCTCGGGAGTAGCACGGTTTAGCCACTGCCAGATGGATTGATTAATCTCTTTGACTCTTTGCACTGAATGTTAGTCCTTCAACACGTTAAGCATACTCATGAGCAAGCTCAGTGAACGCATCACCTCTTGCCATGAAATTATTAAATTGATCGAAGCTTGCGCACGCCGGAGACAGCATCACCATATCTCCAGCCACCAGCTGTGGCGAGATAGATTCGATTATCTGCTGCATGGTATCGAACTTTTGTGCCGATGGGTGCAGAGGCATGAATTGATCTGCATCTTCACCGAAACAACACAGCTGAACACGCTCAAGTTGCGCCAATACTGGTTCAAGCTCACTAAAGTCAGCACCTTTACCAACGCCGCCAACCAAAAGATATAACGTACCTTGATACTCCAACCCAGACAGGGCTGCCAATGTGCTGGCTACATTCGTTGCTTTGGAGTCATTAACCCATTTGATTTCGCGCTTGTCAGCCACGACTTGGCAACGATGCGTCAAACCGTTATAGGCCTTCAAAGCATCAAGACTTTTGCTGTAGTCGATACCAACTTGCTTCAATAGTGCAAGTGAGACTAACGCATTCGCCACATTGTGACGTCCAACCAATGTTAAATCTTGGGTAGCAAGGACAGATTTACCGTTGTCCATTAGCCATTCGGTACCATCAACTGTCGCGACACCAAACTCTTGATCGTCGAGTCCGAATGTTACTAATGACATGTTGTGGTCTGGATACGTCTCTTTGTCGTCGCGGTTAACAGTCGCACACTGCGCGTTATTAAAGATTCTTAACTTGGCCTCACGGTAATCAGCCATGCCTTGATAGCGATCCATATGATCTTCAGACAGATTTAAGAATGCCGCAGCGGCAAGTTTTAAATTCGATGTAGTTTCTAACTGAAAACTTGAAAGTTCAAGGACATATAAATCCGCATCAAGTTCTAGAAGGTCTAGGGCAGGAATGCCAATATTGCCGCCAACGCCAACATTAAGCCCAGCAGCCTTAGCAAGCACACCAGTCAGATCAGTCACGGTACTCTTACCGTTTGAACCAGTAATCGCCACAACAGGCTTATCTACAGCCCAACCAAACAGCTCGATGTCGCCAACGACAGGCGTACCCGCTTGAAGCACATCTTGAATTTCAGGTGTCGCTAAAGCAATGCCTGGGTTAGCAACCACCAGATCAGCCTCAGCTAGCCATTGGCTATTCCAGCTTCCAGAATGCAGCTCAACCGACTCAGGCAAAGATTCCTTTCCTGGTGGTAGCTCTCGCGTATCAATTACCTTTACGCAAGTATGGGGCTGATATTTTACGAGATGTTTAACGACAGAGAGCCCGGTAATACCGAGCCCCACAACCACTACATTTTGAATATTTTGCCAACGTTCCATTTAAACAAGATGCTCTTAATAGTTTTAAAGAGCCCCTATTCAGAGGCTCATACAGGATTAACGAACTTTCAGTGTCGCTAGGCCAACCAGTACTAATACCATTGAGATTATCCAAAAACGCACGATAACACGCGGCTCTGGCCAACCTTTAAGTTCATAGTGGTGGTGAATCGGTGCCATGCGGAAAATACGCTGACCACGCAATTTGTAAGAGCCCACCTGCAGAATCACTGACAGAGTCTCCATTACAAACACACCACCCATGATCACTAGTACCAACTCTTGACGAACGAGTACCGCAATCACACCTAACGCACCACCCAGTGCTAGAGAGCCAACATCGCCCATGAATACTTGTGCTGGGTAAGTGTTAAACCATAGGAAGCCAAGGCCTGCACCAACGATAGCAGTACATACCACCACCAGTTCAGAGGTGTATGGGATGTATGGAATGTGTAGGTATGCTGCAAAGTTAACGTTACCTGTCGCCCAAGCGATAACAGCAAAACCCGCAGCAACCATAACCGTTGGCATAATCGCCAAGCCATCTAGGCCATCAGTTAGGTTTACCGCGTTACTGGTACCCACAATAACAAAGTAAGTTAGAACAATGTACAGTAAACCAAGTTGTGGCATCACATCTTTAAAGAAAGGCACCACTAATTGTGTCGCAGCAGTGTCTTGCCCATGAGCATACAGAGCAAACGCCACAACCAATGCAATAGCCGATTGCCAGAAGTACTTCCAACGCGCAATCAAGCCATCAGTGTTCTTACGAACGACTTTACGATAATCATCAACAAAACCAACTGCACCGTAACCGCCTAGCACGACAAGTACGGCCCAAACGTAAGGGTTTGATAAGTCAGCCCAAAGTAAGACCGTAATGATGATCGCAGCAAGGATCATCACACCACCCATGGTTGGTGTACCACGCTTACTGAAGTGAGATTCTGGGCCGTCATTACGAACAACTTGGCCAATTTGCAGCATTTGCAGACGCTCAATTAAACGAGGTCCCATCCACAGCGACAGACATAAAGCCGTCAAAATGCTCGCGATTGCACGAAACGATAAGTATTCGAACAAACGGAAAAAAGAAAAGTGTGGCTGTAGTAGCTCTGCAAGCCAAATTATCATGAAAAGTTCTCCTTTAAAGCAGCGGCTATTTTACTCATTCCTGCACTATTGGCGCCTTTTACCAACAAGGTATGTGGCGCGTTTTCTGGCAAGCTCAAGTGCTGCTCTATGTGCGCGATCATCGCTTCATGCGTTGCAAAGTGAGTGCCGTTACACACTTCACTAATCACCTTGGTATCATCACCGTAAGTGAGTACATGCTCAAAAGCGAATGGGGCAGCATATTCACCGACTTGACGGTGAAGTGCAAGGCTTTCATCGCCTAACTCAGCCATATTGCCTAAAATCAACCAACGCTGACCTTTGAAGCTCGACAACAATTTAGCTGCAGCCTTCATTGCCGGTACACTGGCGTTGTAACTGTCATCTATCAGCTTGATATTCTGACTTAATTGTTGAACCTCAACTCGGCCTTTAACTGAGATAAGATTCGCTAAACCGCTTTTAATTTCTGCAAGCGTGGCACCGAATTGAATGCTCAGTGCTGCTGCGGCTAATGCGTTGGCTACATTGTGCTGACCAATAATGCCAAGTTCGACATCGATAGCGCCTTGCGGGGTCTGCATATCAAAGCAAGCTTCACCCTGCTCGTTGATGCGAATATTCGTCGAAAAGTAATCCGCCGTGTCATCACTTTCAGAAAAGGTCAGTACGTTTTTGTCTGCAAGCACATCTTTCCAGAAGTCACCACCATTGCTCTCTAGGTTAACAATAGCAGTATCACCAGCAGCAAGCCCCTGAAAAATTTCGCCTTTCGCTTGTTTAACACCATCAATTGAGCCAAAGCCCTCTAGATGCGCGGCAGCAACGTTATTCACTAAGGCCACCTGTGGTTTCACAAGCTGCGTGGTATAGGCAATTTCACCAATGTGGTTCGCGCCCAGTTCTATCACGGCATAGTCGTCATTGGGTTCACTGCGCAGCAAGGTTAGTGGTACTCCAATATCATTATTGAAGTTACCCGCTGTAAACAGCACTTTGCCACGTTGTTGTAGAATACTCGCGACCATCTCTTTGACGGTCGTTTTGCCACAGCTTCCTGTTATCGCCATGGTTGGCACGTTACATTGTTTGTGGATCCAAGCACTTAGCTGACCTAAAGCAAGTTTAGTGTCTTCAACAACAACTTGAGTAATATTTAGGTCAAGTTTTCGTTGAACTAATAACGCACTCGCATTGGCCTCAACAGCCTGACCACAAAAATCATGCGCATCAAAACGTTCACCTACAAGAGCAACAAACAGTGCACCTTCTTCAACGGTGCGAGTATCGGTAGAAACCGCATTGATCAAACTATTGCTCGATTTGCCAGCCTCTATCAGCTGACCGTACACCGCAGAGCAGATCTGCTCGAGTGATACATCAATCATTATGAAATACCTAAAAGTTGTAGTGCTGACTCTCGATCCGAATAGTGGATCGTTTTGTCTTTCAATACTTGGTAATCCTCATGGCCTTTACCTGCCAGAAGAATAATGTCGTTATTACCCGCCTGCTCTAGAGCAAACTTAACCGCCTGAAAGCGATCGTGTTCAACAAAGGCGACTTCAGGCTCACTTAAACCTGCCAGCATGTCTTTAACAATCAATGCCGGGTCTTCACTGCGAGGGTTGTCATCTGAAATAATAATGTTATCGGCGAACTGCTCTGCGGTAACCGCCATCATAGGGCGCTTGCCTGTATCTCGATCACCACCGCAGCCAAAGATTGCCCATAGCTTTCCAGAGCAATGTACACGTAGTGCTGCCAATGCTTTCTCTAATGCGTCAGGTGTATGCGCGTAGTCGACAACCACTTTCGCTTTGTTCGGCACTTGGAACAATTCCATACGGCCAATCACAGGTTGCAATTGAGGTGCTGTGTCGATCAAGGTTTGCTTGTCGATGCCTAGTACAAGTAGGGTCGCGAAAGCAACCAATACATTTGATGCGTTGAACTGGCCAATTAAAGGAACAGACAGTTGTCCCTGCCCCCAGCTACCATCAAAAGCGAGTTTGATACCCGTCTCTGCATAAGCAACATCCGATGCCCATACTGACTGCTGGTAGCCCGATAACGGAAGCAATGACACAGCTACTGCATTGGACAGATCAGCCATCCAAGCTTTACCGACTTCATCATCAACATTAATCACAGCGTGCTTACACTTATGCTGAGTAAACAAGCTCTTCTTAGCCAGAGCGTACTCTTGCATCGTGCCGTGGTAATCCAAGTGGTCACGGCTCAAGTTAGTAAATACACCAGCCTCAAAATCCAATGCCTTAACTCGGCCTTGAACCAAACCATGAGACGAGATTTCCATCGCGGTATAAACAGCGTTTTCTTCAGCCAACTCACTCAGCGTACGTTGTATTTCAATCGCACTACCGGTCGTATTCGCCGCCGTTTTAAGGTTGTCTAGAAAACCGTTACCCGTGGTGCCCATTACCGCAGAGCGTTGGCCGACTAAATCTAGCCACTGAGCAATCAATTGGGTGATAGTGGTTTTGCCATTGGTGCCGGTAACACCAATCAGCTTAGTCGCCTGAGACGAGTAAACACGACCGGCCAACTCAGATAACACCAAGTTAAGGTCTTTAATGTAAACAACCGGAACAGCATCCAACCACTCAATCAGACCATGGGCCTTTTCAGCATCAGCTTGTGCGATAACGGCATTGGCTCCCTGTGAGACCGCTTTGTCAATGAAACGACGGCCATCAACAGCATGCCCAACTACAGCAACAAAAATATCGCCGTCTTTGATGGCACGACTATCCAACTCCAACTGTTCAACGGCAATCGCATCCAGCTCAGGTGAACTAAAGTCACTCCAAGGAGAAAGTAAAGATGACAGCGTGAGGCTATTACTCATATTGAATCCTGATTGGCTCTATTCTTGAAACTTGTTTTCATCAGCAGGGACATTCAGTATTTGCAATGCACCCTTCATGATTTCAGAAAAAACGGGGGCAGCAACTGAACCGCCATAGTAAAGGTCACCTTGAGGCTCATTGACCACAACAACCAGCGCGACTCTTGGGTCACTAACCGGGGCAAAACCTGCAGTAATCGCAATGTATTCGTCGCTGTATCCGCCAGCTTCAGCCTTACGAGAAGTACCCGTTTTTGCTGCAACTCGGTAACCAGGAACGGCCGCTCTTGTTGCTGTGCCGCCTTTTTGAGTCACCCCTTCGAGCATGTTCAAAACCAGTTCAGCGTTTTCTCGCTTGATAATCTGCTTAGAAAAATCTTGGTCGTTGCTCTTAATAATATGAATTGGCTCATATAAGCCTTTGTTGGCTAGCGTCGCATAAGCATGTGCTAACTGCATCGGTGTAACAGACAAACCATAACCAAACGCTAAGGTCGCAATCTCAAACTTTGACCAGCGACGGCGATTCGGGAAAATACCGCTCGTTTCACCAACCAAATTCAGCCCAGACATCTCACCTAGACCAACCGAGCTGTACATACCAAGCAAGGCTTCGAGTGGCATATTAAGCGCTAATTTCGCAACACCTATGTTACTCGACTTTTTGAGGATCAACGCTAAGTCAGCCTTACCCACTTTAGACGAATCTCGCACACGACTACCACCGATCTGCATAATACCGTTGCCAGTATCAATAACGACATCTGGGTCTGCGGTGCCGTTCTCTAGCGCCGCTAAAACCACAAAAGGTTTCACGGTAGAGCCAGGTTCCATGGCGTCGGTTAATACGCGGTTTCGCATCTTAAAGCTTTGTAGGTCAGCACGGTTATTCGGGTTGTAAGATGGCGCATTGACCATGGCTAACACGGCACCTGTTTTTACATCGAGCAGTACCGCAGAGCCTGAAGTCGCCTTATGATCGGCCACCGCTTGCTTGATCGCTCGATAAGCAATGGCCTGTAATCGTTGGTCGATGGTTAATTCTAATGGCTTGCCTTCTTCACGCTCTTCTAAGGCAATATTTTCGACAACGCGTCCATAGCGATCTTTACGAATGGTACGTTTACCCGCTTCACCAGTGAGCCACTGATCATAACTGCGCTCTACACCTTCAAGACCATGACCATCGATACCGGTTACACCAATAAGATGCGCGCTGACTTCACCTGCAGGATAGTAACGACGAGATTCAGCTTTAAGCCCCACACCCACGAGTTTAAGATCGCGGATATATTTAGCCATCGCAGGGCTAACTTGTCTCTGAAGATAAATAAATCGGCGGGATTTGTTACTAGAGATCTTATCGATCATCGGTTGTCGTTCTAGGCCAAGTACATCAGCTAACGCATACCAACGATCAATTTGAGCCATACCATTTTTATCGAAAATGGTTTTCGGGTCAGCCCATACCGCTTCAACAGGAACACTGACAGCAAGTGGCTCACCATTGCGATCAGAAATAATGCCACGAGCAGAAGGAATAGCCTTAACACGCACCGAACGAAGGTCGCCCTGACGAATTAAGTTATCTGGTTCAATGATTTGTATATAAGCCACACGACCAACAAGTGCAGCAAAGGCAAGAAACACGAAAGCAATAACGACGTTAAAACGCCATTTTATCAGAACTGGATCCGAATCCTTTTCGCTCTTCACACGCTTTTTCGTTGATTTATTAACGGTTTTCGCGGGTGATTTTTCCTTTTTACCGGTCATTTCAGTGTGATCACAACTTCTTTATCAGAGTCTGGACGTTTCATGTCTAACTCTCGTTTTGCCGATGCTTGAACGCGACTGTGTTCAGCCAAAGCCGTCTCTTCAAGCATTAAATTTCGCCACTCATCATCTAGCTGCTCTCGTTCGACTAATGCCATGTCTTTTTGCGTAATCGCCTGACGTGACATATGTGTCGTAAGAACGACCCCCATCGCACTCGCAAAGATACAGATAAGAATCACCAATGGGACCTTACCCACGGAGATCAAATCAAAAAATATTATCTTGGCTAAGTTAGGCTTGGAGGTCTTCATTGACTAAAGCTTTTCTGCGATTCGTAGTACTGAGCTGCGTGAACGAGTATTTTCATCCACTTCACCTTTAGAAGGCTTGATCGCTTTACCAATTGGTTTTAGATCGGCACTGCCTAAAGCTTTAATTTGATCTTCTGTTAATGGTAAACCATGAGGTACCTGAGGGCCTTGACTCTCTTTACGGATGAAGCGCTTCACCATACGGTCTTCAAGAGAGTGAAAACTGATAACAGAGATACGACCTTGGGGAGCAAGAATACTTGCAGCGCCTTTCAGTGCGGTATCGATCTCTTCAAGTTCACTATTAATGTAGATACGAAATGCTTGGAAAGCACGTGTCGCTGGGTGCTTTTTCTCTTTAAAGTTCTTTGGAGCGACATCAGAGATAAGCTTAGCCAATTGGCCAGTACGTGTTAACGGTTCGTTCTCTTCGTTCTCTTGATAAGCAATGATGCCCTTCGCGATACGACGAGCGTGTTTATCTTCACCGAACTCACGGATAACCCATGTGATGTCATCAAGATCCGCATCAACTAGCCACTGAGAAACCGGAATACCCGTCGTTGGATCCATACGCATGTCTAGCGGGCCGTCTTTCATGAAGCTAAAGCCACGTTCAGCATCATCTAGCTGTGGTGAAGACACACCTAAATCCAGTAAAACACCATCCACTTTACCCACTAAGTCATAACGCTCTGCATATTCAGCCATACCTGAGAATGGGCCGTGAATAATCGTAAAACGGGGGTCATCAATCTTCTGAGCTTCAGCAATTGCTTGTGGATCGCGGTCGATACTAAAGAGTCTTCCATTCTCGCCCAGTTTAGACAGGATTGTACGGCTGTGCCCACCACGGCCAAAAGTACCATCGATGTAGGTACCGTCAGGTTTGATCGCAAGTCCGTCAATAGATTCGTTAAGCAATACTGAAATATGTTTGAATGCTTCTGTCATAGTCTTCTCAGTGAGTGGATTGAGCCATTAGTTCGGCAATAATTTGTTCTATTAACGTTTTAGTGTACTGATTTCACGCTGTATCTCCACCATATTGTGTATAGGCATTTGGAATTTTTGACCCAAGCTTATATCAGGGTGAAAGATTTTAAGGAAATCTAAATAATTTACGTCAATATAAAGCAAAAAACCCATCACTACGGTTAAGTAATGATGGGTTCTTTATATAGGTGGAGTTGACACATACGCCGGGTTCTGTTCCGCTTGCGCGGTGGTAACCATTCGTCTAGGCCTGCAATCGCTCACAGGCTCAAGCAATCTACCCGCCCCCATACGCGAGCAGCGCAATGCGAGGGCCTATTTGATCTTGCTCCGGGTGGAGTTTACCTTGCTACGAACTGTTGCCAGTCGCACGGTGCGCTCTTACCGCACCCTTTCAGCCTTACCTGTGCCTCTTCCGAAGAAATGAGGCCATCGGCGGTCTTCTCTCTGCTGCACTTGTCGTGGGCTCGCGCCCCCCAGACGTTATCTGGCACCCTGCTCTATGGAGCCCGGACGTTCCTCCCCTCTGCCAGTCTCCCGAAGGACTTCAACGTCAGTTTCCCGAAGGACCTCAACGTCAGTCTCCCGAAGGACATCAGCAAAGCAGCGATTACCCGTTCAACTCCGAGGGCGGATTGTATAGAGATTAGAGTGCAGTGTCTAGCGAGATCACAAATATGCTGCAAACCGCTAAGTAAACGCATGAATTTCACACAATCCAGACAAAAAAAGAGGAATGAAGGGACGACCTTCATTCCTCACAAGCTTTTCAATACAGGTTAGCTACTCTATAAAGAGGTTTCTAGTGGTCTAGATGCTCTAGGCCCCATTTGTATAACGCGTTCTTTTTCAGATTGTAGATTTCTGCCGTCATCGCCGCCGCTTTTTTAAGAGGCAGCTCTTTGGTTAGAATGCCTAGTGTGCGAGTCGCTTCGTCTGGCAGTTCTGTGCTCGCTTCTTCACGGTGGCCGTGAATCAGTAACACCATCTCACCGCGTTTACGGTTCGCGTCTTCTTCAATCCACTCAATAAGTTCACCAAGTGGCAGCCCTTGGATGGTTTCGAAGGTTTTGGTTAGCTCACGCGCCAATACAACCTCACGGTCAGGGCCAAGAATCTCAAGCATGTCTTGTAGAGAATCTGAAATACGGTGTGGTGATTCATAGAAGATGCACGTGCGCTCTGCCTTTGCGATCTCTAAGAACTTGTCTTTGCGACCCTTGCTCTTTGGCGGTAAGAAGCCCTCAAAGCTGAAACGATCTGACGGTAAACCAGAAGCACTTAACGCGGTAATCACAGCACAAGCACCAGGAAGTGGCACAACTCTCACACCCGCTTGACGACATTGTGAGACAAGATGGTAACCTGGGTCACTAATTAAAGGAGTACCCGCATCAGAGACTAATGCGATAGACTGACCTTCTAATAACCTTTCGACTAGAACTTGCGCTTTAGTTTGTTCATTATGATCATGTAAAGCGAACGTTCTGGTTGATATATTGAAGTGAGCAAGCAGCTTACCCGTGTGGCGTGTGTCTTCGGCTGCAATAACATCGACACTTGATAAAATTTCAATTGCTCTTTGAGTGATATCTCCCAAATTTCCGATTGGGGTTGGCACAATGTAGAGAGTTGGGCTCTCTGTGAGCAAGGTTTTGTTATCTGTCATTTGTTTACCATCACTTCAACGATTAATATAAATACAAATTTATACGGAATTTAAAGAACTCATGGCAACGATGAACCATAAGAGACTCAGTGTACCACGCTTACTAACTCCAATTGCATTAGCAATTACATTGGCGGCTTGTTCTTCAGGTCCTCAAGCACCAACGAGCGTTGATATTACACTAGATCCAGCGCAATCAACTGAAAGTTACATGATGCAGGCGGATAGTAGCAAAGGAAGTCTACAAAACGACTGGTTAATCATGGCACTTAAGGCTTCTGTGCAAGCTGGAAAAACCGATCAAGCAACTCTGTTGATCAAACGCTTAGCAAAACAAGAGCTGAGCGAAACGCAACAAGCGGAATGGCAATTAGCTCGCGCTCAACTGTTGGTGAATAACTCGCAGCCTGAACAAGCTTATAGCCAACTGAACTTCCAGCCTTGGTGGAAACTTCCGAACGAGCAGTGGAAAGATTATCACGAGCTACGCGCGAACATTTCTGAAATGCAAAGCGAGTATTTTGAAGCAAGCCGTGAGTTAGTGCTCTATTCAGAGTACCTAGAGGCTGACGACGAGCTTCAACAGCAAACTGCCGACCGTATTTGGCAAAACCTGAATAGTTACTCTCAATACGAGATTCTAGAACTGAAAACATCACCGACAGAAGATGTGCTTTCAGGTTGGTTACAACTGGCAATCTACATGAAGACGCTGAACTCAAATCTTCCAAACCTGCAGGAAACCTTATCGGATTGGTTAGCCGAGAATCCTCAGCACCCAGCTGCTACTTACACACCTCAGGCGATCACCGACATCTTGGCGCTAGAGATCAGCAAGCCAACCAGCACTGCACTGTTGCTGCCGCTAACGGGTAAATACGGTAAGCAAGCACAACTGGTACGTGATGGCTTCATCTTTGCGATGATGAACGACAAAGAACGCGAAGAAGATGCAACGCTGACAGTAATGGATACCAACGTGCAAAGTGCTGCTGAGATTAAAGCGACACTGGAAGAGAACAGCGTTGATTTCATTGTGGGTCCGCTGATCAAGAGCAACATTACTAAGCTTCAGCAAGCGCAGAAAAACCACGAGAATTCGATTCCAGCTTTAGCTCTGAACATTCCAACGCAACTAGAACCTGATACCAATATTTGCTATCTCGCTCTATCGCCTGAACAAGAAGTTGCTCAGGCAGCGAAACACCTATTTGCTCAAGGCTACAAGTATCCGCTTATCCTTGCGCCAAGAGGACGTTTAGGTGAGCGTGTTGAGCAAGCGTTTAAAGAAGAGTGGAAAAAATACAGCAGCAACGATGTGGCTATCAGCTTGTTCTCTGACAAACGCCAACTGCAACGTAATGTGAATCAGGTATTTGGCTTGCAAGAGAGCCAACAACGTATCGCTCAAATGGATGGGTTACTGAACCTAGACCTAGAAACAGAGCCACGCAGCCGTCGTGATATCGATTCTGTCTACATTGTGGCTAAGAACTCAGAGCTAACGCTAATCAAACCCTTCATTGAAGTTGCAATTAACCCTGATGCTAGCCAGCCCGCTCTTTTCTCAAACTCACGCAGCAACAGCGGTGATAAGCAGTATGAAGACCTAACCGGCGTGTTCTACAGCGACATCCCACTATTGGTTGAGAACAAAAACGAGCTTAATAAAGAACTAAACGACCTATGGCCTGCACACTCAAACGGCCAAAAGCGTCTGCAAGCACTGGGAATGGATGCATACTACCTAATGGATGCACTGCCACAGATGAAAGCCGTACAGGGTTACAGCATTCCAGGTGAAACGGGTGTGCTAACCATCGATAACAACTGTGTGGTTCAACGTGAAATCAGCTGGGCAGAGCATGGGGCTTTTTAGCCGAAAGTTCCTATCCAAACCAACCATCACCCACAAACAAGTGGGTGATAAATACGAGGCCGTGGCAAAATCTTATCTGATTAACCACGGTTTATCGTTAATAGAAGAAAACTTCATAGCAAAATGTGGCGAGATTGATCTTATAATGCGCCATAACAATACGGTTGTGTTTGCTGAGGTAAAATACCGCAAGCAAACCCGCTACGGACATGCCGCTGAAATGGTGACTGCCAAGAAGTCACAGAAACTGCTCAAAACAGCCAATGTTTGGCTTATGCAGCAAGGCTTGTCGGTGCACTCTACAGATTTCAGGTTTGATATTGTTGCCATTGAAGGGCCGAATGACACTATCGACTGGATTCAAAACGCGATTACCCAAGGATAAACATGCTAGACAGCATTAAAGAAAGTTTCACAGAAAGTATTCAAATCCAAATTGCGGCTGCAGAAGCTCTGCCTGACGCAATCACGCATGCCGCTCAAGCAATGGTTGCGACCTTGCTTAACGGAAACAAAATTCTTTGTTGTGGTAATGGTGGTTCGGCGTCGAATGCTCAGCAATTTGTATCGTGCCTACTCAACCGGTTTGAAACAGAGCGCCCTAGCCTTCCAGCAATGGCACTCACAGCAGACAACACCACGCTAACGGCTGTGGCTAACGACTACCACTATGAAGAGATCTTCTCTAAGCAGGTGCGTGCATTCGGTCAAACTGGCGATATTCTGTTGGCTATCTCGACTAGCGGTAACAGCAAGAACATCATCAAGGCAATGGAAGCGGCGGTAACTCGCGACATGACCATCATCGCCTTTACCGGTAAAGATGGTGGTGAGATGGCAGGTTTGCTTGGTGAACACGATGTAGAGATTCGTATCCCTTCACACCGTACAGCGCGCATTCATGAAGTACACATGGTGACACTACACTGCCTATGTGACCTAATCGATCAAGTACTCTTCCCTGCTCACGAAGAGTGATATACGGAGCATCACAATGAAATCATTAACCTCTATGAGGCTGTTTAAGCTGATTAGTGTTTCGCTACTTACACTGTCTCTGTCTGGTTGTGCTGGCATTTTCATTGCTGGTGCTGCAACCACTGCAAACCTAGTCACGGATACGCGAACAACCAAAGAGATTTGGAACGACAACAACATCGAATTTGAAGTCGCAGCGATTACCAATAAACAACCATTCCGTGGCAACGTACGTGTCACCGCAAGCTCGTACCGAGGTTCGGTGGTATTGATGGGACAAGCAACCACAGATTCAGAACGTCGCGCTTTTGAAAACCAAGCCAAAGAAGTGGCTGGCGTTGAGAGCATCCACAATCAGGTTCGAGTGAAAGAACCTTTGTCTGTAAGTGCTATTAGTAAAGACAGCTGGATTACCACTAAAGTGAAATCAGCTCTGCTTGCGAATGCTGAGCTTAACGGCATCAAAGTAAAAGTGATTACTGAGGATTCAGAAGTATTCCTGCTTGGACTCGTGACTCGAGAGCATGCCGATATCGCAACAGAAGTTGCTCGTAACATCTCTGGCGTAAAACAGGTCATTCGAGCGTTTGAATATGGTGAAGAAGAGACGGCTGTTAACTAGCCTTAAGCCAGTCAATTGAATGCTATATAGCAGAAAAGAAAAAGCAGCGACGAGTCGCTGCTTTTTTATTTGGTTCGTTATCTAATACCAATCGTAGTAAATAATCTATCATTCTAGCTTGTTAAAAATTTCGATAACTGCGTTAGAATTTTTGATTGTAGAATAACTACTTATCAAAAAATTCCGCCTTGCTCTCAAGCTTTTTTCCTGCGCTATTTCTGATCACTTACTTACTGTGATTGGTATAACTAACGTTATTTGATAACACGAAGGCTTGGGCGACCTTTCGCTGGACGAGGTGGCTCAGGATCTGAGTCAGGCTCTTCAGCATCTACGTCTGCCGTTGCAACGCTCAAAGATGGGCCTTTTTCTGGTTCTTCAAAAGGACTTTCTTCAATCCCTTCTTCAAACGCTTCCATGTAAGCCTCTTCAGGTTCAAACATGGTACCAGCACCATTTTCACGAGCATAAATCGCTTGTACTGCGTAAAGCGGAACGATCACAGAGTGTGGACGACCACTAAAGCGAGCACTAAACGTCACAGCTTCGTTACCCAGTTCAAGTTGTCCAACCGCACGAGGCGCGATGTTCAGAATGATCTGACCATCTTGAACAAACTCTTCTGGAACTCGCACACCCGGTAATGTTGCTTCAACAACAAGGTGTGGAGTTAGTTCGTTATCAACCAGCCATTCATAAAATGCACGAAGCATGTATGGTCGGCGTGGAGTCATATTAGAAATATCCATAAACGCTTAGCGAACGAGTCGCATCTCACGCTCAGCTTCAGTTAGAGAAGCTAGGAATGAATCACGTTCGAATACGCGGTTCATGTAAATCTTAAGCTCTTTAGAACCAGGACCAATCAGTTCGATACCAAGCTCAGGTAAACGCCATAGTAGCGGAGCTAGGTAACAATCAATTAGGCTAAACTCTTCGCTCATGAAGTATTCATACTCAGCGAAGATAGGAGCAAGAGTCAGTAGGTCGTTGCGCAGTTTAACGCGAGCTGCTTCAGATTCTTCAGCGTTGCCTTTAACGATCTTCTCTGCAACTGAATACCAGTTACGCTCAATGCGGTACATCATTAGACGGCTGTTACCACGAGCAACCGGGTATACAGGCATCAACGGTGGGTGAGGGAAACGCTCATCTAGGTATTCCATGATGATCTTCGAGTCATATAGAGCAAGCTCACGATCAACAAGAGTAGGTACTGATTTGTACGGGTTCAGTTCAACAAGCTCTGCTGGTAGATTTTTTTCATCAACCAACTCAACTTCAACACTTACGCCTTTTTCAGCAAGAACGATGCGCACCTGATGGCTATACATATCAGAAGCACTTGAGAAAAGAGTCATTACAGAACGTTTATTGGCAGCTACAGCCATGGAGCCCTCCAGTACACTTTAAATAAAAACAATGGAGGCCTAAAGCCTCCATTGAACATTAACATAATTTGGGAATTAGCACGGTATTATAGCACAATTAGTGCACATCACGCCAATACTCTTTCTTCAGCAAAATCACGATGATAGTGAAGATTACTAAGAAGGCCATTACCCACCAACCCATAGCGTGACGCTCAAGTTGAACTGGGTCGCCCGAGTAAACCAAAAAGTTAACAAGGTCACGAACTGCTTCGTCGTATTCACCAGCACTTAATTCGCCAGAGCCGTCAGTCTCAGTGCCAACAACAACCGTCACTTCCTCGCCATCTACCATATGAGTATCGTAGATTGGTGTTGGGATACCTTGCAGTTCTTCAAGAACGTGCGGCATACCAACGCTTGGGAAAACAATGTTGTTCACGCCAAATGGACGAGACGGATCTTCATAGAAAGTACGAAGGTAAGTGTACAGCCAGTCTGCGCCACGAACACGAGCAACCAATGTTAGGTCTGGTGGCGGAGCACCAAACCAACTTGCCGCTTGATCAGAAGGCATAGCATTAACCATCAAGTCACCGATTTTCGCTTCAGGGTCGAAAATCAGATTTCCCTTCATCAGATCAACGGGGATCTCTAAATCATTCGCAACACGTTCATAGCGCTGGTACTGCGTTGAGTGACAAGCGAAACAGTAGTTCATGAACATCTTAGCGCCATTTTGCAATGAAGCTTTGTCTGTTAAATCATTGTTCGCTTTGTCTAATGGTACGTTTGCACCCGCTGCCATCACCAGTGACGGCAACATAGCAAATAAAATTACAATCCACTTTTTCATTTGAATGTCACCCTTTCTGGTAATGGTTTCGTCGCTTCATTTTTACTGTAGAACCACAGTAGAACGAAGAACATGAAGTAACCTAAGCTAAAGATTTGAGCCAGTAGCGTGTATGTTGGCGTTGCTGGAAGCGCACCAAGTACACCAAGCGCAATAAAGCTTATTGTGAATTGGATGATGTTAATCAAATGCAGTTTGCTACGGTAACGGTAAGAACGCACTTTACAACGGTCGAACCATGGTAGTAGGAATAGCACAACAATAGATGCGCCCATTGCTACAACACCTAGCAACTTATCAGGAACAGCACGCAGAATTGCGTAAAACGGCGTGAAGTACCATACCGGAGCGATGTGCTCTGGTGTTTTCAGTGGGTTAGCAGCTTCAAAGTTTGGCGGCTCAAGGAAGAATCCACCCATCTCTGGGTTAAAGAACAGCACATAACAGAAGAAGAATAGGAAACCGGCCACACCAACCATATCTTTCACGGTCCCGTATGGGTGGAAAGGAATAGAGTCAATGATGTCGTATTTCTTAGTGTAATCCTTGTGGAATGGGAACTGCGTTTTGTAGTCGTCGCCCATTGTGCCTTTAGGAAGTTTCGTCTCAATACCGTCTGGGTTGTTCGAACCCACTTCGTGCAGTGCTAGTACGTGAAGTACGATAAGCAGCAGAAGTACAATTGGTAGAGCGATAACGTGCAGTGCGAAGAAACGGTTCAGCGTTGCACCAGAGATGATGTAGTCACCACGGATCCAAAGCGTTAGGTCATCACCGATAACAGGGATCGCACCAAACAGAGAAATGATTACCTGAGCACCCCAGTAAGACATTTGACCCCATGGTAGTAGGTAACCCATGAAAGCCTCAGCCATAAGCACTAAGAAGATCAACATACCGAAGATCCAAAGTAGCTCACGAGGCTTTTGGTAAGAACCATAGATTAGGCCACGGAACATGTGCAGGTAGATAACAACGAAGAATGCCGAAGCACCTGTTGAGTGCATGTAACGTAGTAGCCAACCGTATTCCACATCACGCATGATGTATTCAACAGAAGCAAATGCACCCTCACCTGACGGTACGTAGTTCATTGTTAGCCAAATACCCGTAAGGATTTGGTTAACCAATACCAACATTGCCAAAGAACCGAAAAGGTACCAAAAGTTAAAGTTCTTAGGCATTGGGTATTCAGATAAATGCTTTTTATACGCATTCATCGCGGGTAGACGTTTCTCTACCCAATCAAGCAATCCTTGCATTACGCGTCTCCCTCGTCCACACCGATCATGATCTTAGTGTCACTCAAATACATATGCTTTGGTACAACAAGATTCAATGGAGCTGGTACGCCTTGGAATACTCGACCTGCCATATCAAACTTTGAACCATGACAAGGACAGAAGAAACCAGACTTAACACCCTGAACTTGTTCTGCAAAAGAATCCGGCAGGTAAGTTGGAGAACAACCTAAGTGCGTACAGAAACCAACAGCAACGAAGAATTCCGGCTTAATTGAACGGAACTCGTTCTGTGCGTATTCTGGTTGTTGTTCAGCTTCAGATTGAGGGTCACGAAGTTGACCACCGATCGATTTTAGGTTTTCTAGTACCGACTCAGCACGGCGTACAACCCATACAGGTTTACCTTGCCACTCGACACGAACCATTTGTCCCGGTTCTAACTTACTGACTTCCACTTCCACCGGCGCGCCCGCAGCTTTCGCCTTGGCACTCGGATTCCATGATTTAATAAAAGGCACGGCTACAGCAGCTGCTCCTAAACCACCAACAACGGCTGTTGTTGCGGTTAAGAAACGCCTGCGACCGTTATTTAAAGGCGCGTTGCTCATCCAAACATTCTCCCATTTGCTCCTTGTGGATTGAAATAATTCCGATTAAAGAGCATGGCTAACAAAATATGTATTTAGTTCTATTTATTGACGGCAAATGATAAATAAAACCCTACTTTTTGACAAGATAAAGCTACCTTTTTGTAACAATCATGAGGCAAAGCGCACATTGGGTTACAAAAGCTTTCAAAATATAAGAATTTGGAAATAAAACGAGGAAGGGAAAGCGTTTAGAGGGGGTATAAAAACAAAAAGCCCGGCATATAGCCGAGCTTTGAACCACAATTCCAGTCGTAAAACTGGGGGCGTGTACTTTTTCGTAAAGAAAAATTAACGCTTAGAGAATTGAGGTTTACGACGTGCTTTACGTAGACCAACTTTCTTACGTTCAACGCAACGAGCGTCACGAGTAACGTAGCCAGCTGCACGTAGAGCAGGACGTAGAGTTTCATCGTACTCCATAAGAGCGCGAGTGATACCGTGGCGGATTGCGCCAGCTTGACCAGAAATACCACCACCAGAAACAGTGATGTAAAGGTCAAGTTTCTCAGTTAGTTCAACTAGCTCAAGAGGTTGCTTAACAACCATACGAGAAGTTGGACGACCGAAGTAAACATCAAGGCTACGCTTGTTGATTACGATCTCACCAGAGCCTGGTTTGATGAAAACACGAGCTGCTGAGCTTTTGCGACGACCAGTGCCGTAGTATTGATTCTCTGCCATTTTCATAATCCCCTTAGATGTCTAGTACTTGTGGCTGTTGAGCAACATGGTTGTGCTCAGTACCAGCGTACACTTTAAGCTTACGGTACATCGCGCGGCCTAGAGGACCACGTGGAAGCATACCTTTAACTGCTAGTTCTAGAACCATTTCTGGTTTCTTAGCAATTAGCTTTTCAAAAGTGATAGTTTTAAGACCACCTGGGAACTCTGAGTGACGGTAGTAAACCTTACCCTTAGCTTTGTTACCAGTTACAGCAACTTTCTCAGCGTTAACAACGATGATGTAATCACCAGTGTCTACGTGAGGAGTGTATTCTGCTTTGTGCTTGCCGCGTAGGCGAGAAGCGATTTCACTTGCTAGACGGCCAAGAGTTTTGCCTTCAGCGTCTACAACATACCAGTCGCGTTTTACAGTTTCTGGTTTAGCAACGAAAGTTTTCATGCTAATAATTACCTATTTAAAAAATTTACACTTAAGGAATACTCGCGTATTCCCACTGTCTAAGAGTTACCATTCATCACCCCTTCGAGTGTTGGAAAACTCTTGGCATAACGTGATTTTACTCATCGCTAGAGGCCCGCAGTAACGGTAGGTCGCAGGATTATAGAGAAGAGCGAAGAAAAAATCACCTCTTTTTGAACAAAATCACGATTTTTTTAATTCTATTTCTTATTCGAGATAATCAAAGCTAACTTAAGTGTTCTTTTGCCAAATATTCATGGCTCTGCATTTCAATTAAACGCGACTGACAACGTTTAAATTCAAACTCTAGCTGACCATGGGTGTATAGCTTTTCTAGCTCCACTTCCGCTGAAATAATCAGCTTCACATTGCGCTCGTAGAACTCATCAACTAATGCAATGAAGCGCCTCGCAGCGTCATCTGAAGTCGCGCCCATTTGCAATACATCCGCCAATAGAACTGTGTGATAAACCCGAGACAACTCAATATAGTCGTTCTGGCTACGAGCCGACTGACAAAGCTGAGCAAAGGTACCATGCAGTACGCCATCACTCGCTTCGACTACATCTAATTGACGGTGGTTAACCTCTATCTGCTTAAGCTTCTCTTTATCTTCACCAACGAGCTGAGCGTAATACTTTTCGAGATTAATATTCGCTTGGCTATCTAGCGGGTAATGGTAAATCTCAGCCTGTTCTAAGGTACGTAGACGATAGTCAATACCACTATCGACATTAAGGATATGACAGTTGTCTTGAATGAGCTTGATGGCAGGTAAGAAACGCGCTCGCTGTAACCCGTTGCGATACAGATCCGCAGGTGGAATATTAGAGGTCGCAACCAAGATAGCGTTTCGAGCGAATAACTCTTGGAACAAGGTTCCTAGGATCATCGCATCGGTGATGTCTGAAACAAAGAATTCGTCGAAACAGATAATGTCCGCTTCTTCCTTCAACTTGTCTGCGACTAAAGGCAATGGATCACTCACATTACCTAGCGCCTTTAGCTCATCATGAACTCGATACATAAAGCGGTGAAAGTGAACACGCATTTTTTTAGTGGTCGGTAAGGCATCATAGAACGTATCCATTAGGTACGTTTTTCCTCGCCCTACGCCACCCCAAAAATAGAGACCTTTCGGTGGTTGTGGCAGTTCTGGCTTTTTGCCTAGTAATTTCTGGAAGCGAGTCAGTTGAGGAATGGGCGTATTCATGTAATCTTGAAATTGATGAAAGAGTTCATCTAAAGATTTTACGGCTTGCTCTTGTGCTGGATCTCTTTGAAATCCATGTTCTTTTATATCTTGTTCGTATTTTTTAATGGGATTCATGACGACATTTCCACAATGAAAGCAATATCAGACAACAACTAAAAATGAGCCCAAACAGTACGAGGAATAACGTGATGTGGTGAATAATTCAGCATCAAACTGCTAACTAGCGCACACGCATTTCTCTTTATACTGCGGCTTTCTCATAGTACCATGGAGCCGTATCACGTGTAACTAAGCAGTAACAAACATGTTAAAAAACAATAATAAGGAGCTGTTATGCCTTGGATGTATGCCGTTGCCGGTTTACTAGTCGGAGTTATTTTAGGGGTCGCTATTTCTCGTCTCATGACACCTGAATACAAAAAACAAAAAAACGTACAGAAAGAATTGGATAGCGCAAAGTTTGCCCTTGAGCAGCAGCGACAAGAGCTGGCTGATCACTTTGCGAAATCAGCAGAAATGTTGGACACATTAGGTAAAGACTACACAAAACTGTACCAACACATGGAAAAAACAAGCTCAGAGCTGATTCCTAACCTGCCAGAGCAAGATAACCCGTTTGTGAAAACAGCCGCTGCCCATTCGGACAAACCACAAGAGAAGCCTTCAGTAAAAGAGGCGACACTTGAGGAACAACCGAAAGATTACGCTAATGGCGCAACCGGTTTATTTACAGAGCAGAAGAAAGAAATCATGAATGCTCCCGATGTTGTTACAGCAAAAGCATCGTAAACATTTAACACTTCTGTGAACTTTACAAAGGTTTTTGAGTCATAACTTTCACTCAGGTCATTTGAAACTTATCATACTTATTAAACGTATAAGAGGGTTAAGACCTTAACTAGAGAGGAGTTTATGATGAAAAAACCTTTGCTTGCTTTATCAGTGCTAACTTTAAGCTTAAGTTCAATCATCACCCCCATTAAAGCAACAGCCGCACTGCCATTAAGTGTGGGTAATGAACAATTACCGAGCCTTGCTCCTATGCTTGAACAAGTGACCCCCGCTGTGGTTAGTATTGCCGTAGAAGGCAAACAGGTACAACGTCAGCAAATCCCTGAACAATTTCAATTCTTTTTTGGTCCAGAACAAACACGAGAGCGTCCCTTCCGCGGATTAGGCTCTGGTGTCATCATTGACGCCGAGAAAGGTCATATCGTGACCAATTACCATGTCATTAATGGTGCGGACGATATCAAAGTAAAACTGCATGATGGTCGAGAGTACGATGCTGAGCTAATCGGCGGCGACCAGATGTCTGATATCGCACTGCTAAAATTAGAAGAAGCCAAAAACCTGACCCAGATAAAAGTCGCAGACTCAGACAAACTAAGAGTTGGTGATTTTAGTGTCGCGATCGGTAACCCATTCGGACTTGGGCAAACCGTGACATCCGGTATTGTTTCTGCACTCGGCCGTAGCGGCCTGAATCTAGAAAACTTTGAAAACTTCATTCAAACCGATGCAGCAATCAACAGCGGCAACTCTGGTGGTGCGCTAGTGAACCTTAACGGTGAGCTAATTGGTATCAACACCGCCATTCTTGGCCCTAACGGAGGTAATGTCGGTATCGGCTTTGCAATCCCTTCTAATATGATGACAAACCTGACAGAACAAATTCTCGACTTCGGTGAAGTAAAACGCGGCATGCTTGGCGTTCAAGGCGGAGAAGTGACCTCTGAATTGGCAGAAGCACTCGGTTATGAATCAAGCAAGGGCGCCTTTGTTAGCCAAATCGTCCCTGACAGCGCAGCCGATAAAGCAGGACTGAAAGCGGGCGATATTATTGTCTCTATTAATGGCAAACGCATTGATACCTTCAGCGAGTTAAGAGCTAAGGTCGCAACACTCGGCGCTGGTAAGCAGATTGAACTGGGTGTGGTTCGTGACGGTAAGAGCAAAACCTTTGATGTGACGCTTGGTGAATCCACCAATAATAAAACACAAGCTGAGAAGCTCCATGAAGGACTAGCTGGTGCTGAGTTAACCAACACAACAGAGAGTGACTCTGCAACGGGCGTCAAGGTATCGAATGTTGCTCAAGGTTCACCAGCCGAAGCCTATCAACTCCTGAAAGATGACATCATCATCGGAGTAAACCGCCAGCCCGTTAAGAACCTTGCTGAGTTTAGAGAGATTCTTGAAAAACAACCTGGTGTACTGGCGCTTAATATCCAGCGAGGCGACCGAACTATCTATCTTGTGATTCGATAGTCTTACGTCAGCGCAATTACAGGGAGGCTCAGTAAGTTTGCTTTAAACTTACTCAGTCTCCCTTTTCTTTAGATCAATCAAAATGCTATGCTTCACTTGTAATCAAATCAGTCATCCATTGATGGAGGCTTCACACCTTACTTGTTGAAGAGGGAAACATGCTGTCCTTTCTATTTCGTTCTATTTCCCTTGGACTCGTTTCAGCGGCGCTTATTCTTCTCGCCTTCCCGAGCTTAAGACCAGCGATTGTCGCTGACGTCACTAGCCCTAAAGTCGATAATATTGGCTCTCTTCAGATTTCATTTAACCAAGCAGTTCGCCGCGCGGCGCCTGCAGTGGTTAACATTTATAGCCGTAAATACGCTGAAAGCGATCGAAACAAACTGCTCACACAAGGTTTGGGCTCTGGGGTGATTGTTAGCGAGAAAGGCTACATCATTACCAACTTCCATGTGGTGGCTCAAGCAGACCAAATAGTTGTGGCACTTCAAGATGGCCGAGTAGCAGCTGCGCAACTTGTCGGTTCAGACAAACGCACCGATATCGCGATACTTAGAGTCAGCGGTGATAATCTACCGGTGATCCCACTCAATCCTAATTACAAAGCCAATGTCGGTGATGTTGTACTGGCTATCGGTAACCCATACAACCTAGGTCAAACAACAACCTTTGGTATCATCTCTGCAACCGGCCGTTCTTCGATCAGTGCCGATGGCCATCAAGCCTTTATCCAGACCGATGCGGCAATCAATGAAGGTAACTCAGGTGGCGCACTGGTGAACTCACAAGGTGAGCTAGTCGGTATCAATACCGCCTCTTTCCAGCAAGCTACCGACATGGAAACCTATGGGATCTCATTCGCTATCCCCTATCCGCTTGCTAATAAAATCATGGAAAAGATCATCGCCGATGGTCGTGTGATTCGTGGCTATATTGGTATCGATGGACAAGACATCAACTCAGTCACCTCACGCATGTTGGGTACTAAGAATATCGGCGGGATCGTTGTGTTGGGGATAGACCCTAATGGTCCGGCTGCCGATGCGGGTTTTGAAGCTCAAGACATTATTGTCAGTATCAACGATAACCAAGTAAATGGTCGCCAGAGTGTAATGGACATCGTTACCGACCTGCGACCTGGTACAGTTATCGATGTGGGTATATTGCGCCAAGGTGAAAGCAAAACCTTAAAGGTGACCATCGCCGAAGATGCTCGCCTGTAGAGCAAACTCTGTAAGCAATGATTCAAGCTGCTAATACACAAGTACAAAAAACCCAGCTCATAGGCTGGGTTTTCTTTTATCTAAAGATTGTTTCAAGTATCTCTACGATTCACTTTGCTCTTCGATATCGATGCGAGTCACTCGCTGTAGTCCTCTAGGCAGTAGACCACCACGACGACCACGTTCACCACGGAAGTTTTCAAGATCCGCAGGTTTCAAACCAAGCTTACGTTTACCGGCGTAGATCGTCAGCGTCGCATTCTCTGGGATAGCCATAAGATGTGAGACAAACTCTTCACGCTCTTTTGCTTTCGCAGAAGGGATGTTGATGATCTTGTTGCCTTTACCTTTGCTCAGCTGAGGGAGATCTTTAATCGGGAACAACAACATACGACCTTGGTTAGTAATCGCCAGAATCTGATTACTGTCCAAGTCAGCAATAGGGCTTGGCATCATCACTTCAGAAGCTTGTGGCAAGTTAACCAAGGCTTTACCGCTCTTGTTCTTGGACAGCAGATCGCTACCCTTACAAACAAAACCATAACCTGCATCAGAACCGACTAACCATAATTGTTCATTCTCTCCCATCACCACTTGGCGAATAGAAGTACCTGGGCTGACGTTCAAGCGGCCTGTAATTGGCTCACCTTGGCTTCGCGCCGACGGTAATGAATGTGACTCAAGGGAGTAGCTTCGACCATCACTGCCGAGGAACACCGCTTGTTGGTTACTCTTACCCTTAGCACTCGCTAAGAATTTATCACCCGATTTGTAGTTCAAACCTTCAGCGTCAACTTCATGCCCCTTGGCATGACGAATCCAACCTTTCTCAGACAACACAACCGTGATTGGTTCGCTTGGTACTAAGTCGCGCTCTGTTAGCGCTTTCGCTTCAGCGCGCTCAATCAGAGGTGAACGACGATCATCGCCGTATTTATCCGCATCTGCTTGGATTTCTTTCTTGATCAGCGTATTCAAGCGACGCTCTGAACCGAGTAGCTTTTCAAGCTTCTCACGTTCAGCTTCAAGCTCTTCTTGTTCCGCTCGGATTTTAAACTCTTCTAACTTAGCTAAGTTACGAAGTTTAATATCAAGAATCGCATTGGCTTGAATTTCAGAAATGTTGAAACGGCTCATTAGGACAGGACATGGTTCGTCTTCTGTACGAATGATCTCAATCACTTCATCGATATTAAGATAAGCAGCAAGCAAACCTTCTAAGATGTGCAAGCGTGCCAGTACTTTATCTAAACGGTACTGCAAACGACGGCGAACCGTTGTGCGACGGAACTCGATCCACTCTTTCAGGATTTGAACTAAGCCTTTAACTTGAGGACGATTATCTAAACCAATCATGTTCAAGTTAACGCGGAAGTTTTTCTCTAGATCCGTCGACGCGAACAGGTGACTCATCAATTGGTCACAGTCGATACGATTCGAACGAGGAACGACAACGATACGCGTTGGGTTCTCGTGATCCGATTCATCTCGCAAGTCGTCAACCATTGGCAGCTTCTTAGCGCGCATCTGGTTAGCGATTTGCTCAAGTAACTTCGCACCTGACACTTGATGAGGTAAAGCCGTGATAACAATATCAGAGCCTTCCTTGTGCCAAACCGCGCGCATCTTGATGCTGCCACGTCCAGTACGGTAGATCTTTTCGATGTCCGATTTCGGGGAGATAATCTCAGCTTCAGTCGGGTAATCTGGACCTTGAATGAAACCCATCACGTCTGAAAGCTCAGACTTAGGCGTATCAATTAGGTGAATGGCTGCATTAGCGACTTCACGCACGTTGTGTGGTGGAATATCGGTCGCCATACCTACCGCGATACCTGTAATACCGTTAAGTAGGATGTGAGGTAGGCGAGCAGGCAACATTTGAGGCTCTTTCATCGTGCCATCAAAGTTTGGTTGCCAGTCAACAGTGCCTTGACCTAGTTCACCTAGAAGAACCTCAGCAAACTTAGATAATTTGGCTTCGGTATAACGCATCGCAGCGAACGATTTCGGATCATCAGGAGCACCCCAGTTACCTTGACCATCTACCAATGGGTAGCGGTAAGAGAAAGGCTGCGCCATCAATACCATCGCTTCGTAACAAGCAGAGTCACCATGTGGGTGATACTTACCTAATACGTCACCAACGGTACGTGCTGATTTTTTGTATTTCGATGCAGCCGATAAGCCTAGCTCAGACATCGCGTAGATAATACGACGCTGTACTGGCTTCAAGCCATCACCGATATACGGCAATGCACGATCCATGATCACGTACATTGAGTAATTTAAGTAGGCATCTTCGGTGAACTTGCGCATTGGCAGCTGTTCAACGCCATCATATGTAATTTCGTTAGACATCCATTATACCTCGGCCATATCACCGTTAGTCTGTAGCCATGTACGGCGATCATCTGCACGTTTCTTACCAAGCAGCATGTCCATCATCTCGTTGGTTGCTTCGCTGTCATCAATCGTTAACTGAACAAGGCGACGAGTGTTTGGATCCATGGTGGTTTCACGCAACTGAAGTGGGTTCATTTCACCCAGACCTTTGAATCGTTGCACGTTGATCTTGGCTTTCTTCTGCGATAGTCGCTCAAGCACACCGTCTTTCTCTGCGTCATCAAGTGCGTAGAACACTTCTTTACCGCAATCGATACGATACAGAGGAGGCATTGCCACATAGATATGACCCGCTTCAACCAAAGCATGGAAATGACGAGTAAACAATGCACATAGCAGTGTCGCAATATGAAGACCATCCGAGTCCGCATCGGCAAGGATACAGATCTTACCGTAACGCAGGCCGGACAAATCATCGTTGTCCGGGTCGATGCCTAGAGCCACCGAGATGTCGTGCACTTCTTGCGAAGCCAATACTTGGTCTGCTGACACTTCCCATGTATTTAGGATCTTACCGCGAAGTGGCATAACTGCTTGGAACTCACGATCACGTGCTTGTTTAGCAGAACCACCCGCCGAGTCCCCTTCCACGAAGAAGATTTCGGTACGGCTTAAGTCTTGAACTGAACAGTCAGTTAGCTTACCCGGCAGTGCTGGGCCTGAAGCGATTTTCTTACGCACAACCTTTTTGCTTGCGCGCATACGGCGGTGGGCATTCGCAATACAAGCTTCTGCTAGCTGTTCTGCCAGTTGTGGCTTTTCGTTCAACCACAGGCTAAACGCATCTTTTACCACACCAGACACAAACGCAGCAGTTTGACGTGAAGACAAGCGCTCTTTTGTTTGACCAGCAAACTGCGGATCTTGCATCTTCACCGACAGTACGTACGAACAGCGATCGAAGATATCGTCGCCCGTTAGCTTAACGCCACGCGGCAGCAAATTACGGAATTCACAGAACTCACGCATTGCATCAAGAAGACCTTGGCGAAGACCGTTTACGTGTGTACCACCTTGTTTAGTCGGTACTAAGTTCACGTAACTTTCGGTGATCATGTCGCCGCCTTCTGGCTGCCAGATGATCGCCCAGTTTGCCATTTCTGTTTCAGCAACGAATTCGCCAACATACGGTTCTTCAGGCAGCAAGGTGTAACCTTTCACGCCTTCGGCAAGGTAGTCTTTTAGACCATCTTCATAGAACCATTTATGCTCTTCACCACCGACTTTGTCGATAAAGGTAATTTCTAAACCTGGGCAAAGCACTGCTTTTGCACGTAGGTTGTTAATCAGACGAAGTGTCGAGAATTTAGGGCTATCGAAGTACTTAGGATCAGGCCAGAAATGTACTGATGTACCACTGTTACGATGACCACAAGTGCCCGTCACAGTAAGCTCTGTTACTGCATGACCGCCTTCAAGTGCGATCTCGTGAACCTGACCTTCTCGGCGTACGGTCACTTCAACACGTTTTGACAGCGCGTTTACAACCGAGATACCTACACCGTGCAGACCACCAGAGAACTTATAGTTGTTATTCGAGAATTTACCGCCAGAGTGGAGCTTAGTTAAAATCAGCTCAACACCTGAGATCCCTTTTTCAGGGTGGATATCGACAGGCATACCACGGCCGTCATCGGTAACTTCTAACGATTGGTCTGCATGAAGTACCACTTTGATCTTCTTAGCGTGTCCCGCTAGTGCTTCATCGACCGAGTTATCAATGACTTCTTGGGCAAGGTGGTTAGGTCTTTCTGTCTCGGTATACATTCCCGGGCGGTGTCGCACAGGGTCGAGACCTTCAAGTACCTCGAGGTCTTTTGCATTATATTGTTCAGTCATAATACGGAGTTTACTCAAAAAGTTTGCGTCAGTTCGCTGGCTCCAGTTTCACTAAAGCAGAATCATTACTATGAACCGTCATAGTAGAGCGAACGAGCGAAGTATTGGGGAATATAGTCTGGAAGCTGAGTAATGATGTCAAGCTAGTTCAAAAACTAAGACATCAAACTATGATATTTCACCATTGATAGATGAAATAACAGGCAAACAAGAGAAAATCACTTGGTTGGTGGAACAGATTAAAGATTTAGAAAGGTGATGATTTGTTGTGGGTAGCGTTCAAAATCAACAAAGCTATGATCCCCGCCCTCTTCTACTGTCTGTGTTGCACCTTGGTACTTCTCTACCGCTTGTCGGTAATCCAGAACTTCGTCTTCCGTTTGCTGAAGTAACCAGAAGTCGCTCGGCTTAGCGATAGCCGAAACCTCTAACGCCTTCAGTTCATCAATATGTTTTGTTTCCAGTACATATCGTTCATCTGTGTATGGGTTTACTTGTTCACCTAAATAGTCAGCAAGAAGCTCATACGGCTTCACTGCTGGGTTTACAACCACCGCTTTAAAACCATAGTGGCTATTCAGCCATGTTGAAAGATAGCCACCCAGCGAGCTACCGACCAACGCTATTTGATATTGCTCTTTGTATTGCTCCACCAGCTGCTGTAAATGAAGTGCCGCTTGTTGAGGGAAACTCGGCAGTTGAGGGGTTACGACTTTAATATCAGCGCGATGCTCCGCACAGTAATCTGCCATCACATTCGCTTTATGAGAACGTGATGAGCTGTTAAATCCGTGAATATAGAGAAGCAGCGATGGCTTATTAGCTTGTTGATTAGAGCCTGGCATCAATAACCGCCTTCATTAGTAACCAGCAGCCTTAAAATCAGGCAAGAACTGCCCATGAGGCAGACGACGAACTTGCGTGCTAACGGTACCGTCTTGATGTAATTCAATCTCTCTCCAGCCCGGAGACAAAGTATCAACCGCGAAGTCATCTGAGTTAGGTTTGAATTGCACACAAGTCGACGGTGTTGCCATGACTTGTACACCATGATGATCTCGGTTCATGTCTTGATGAACGTGACCACACAGTACGGCTTTAACATTGGTGTGCTGTTGAACCACATCCCAAAATTGATCGGCGTCTTTTAGGTTATGTTGATCTAACCATGCGCTGCCAACCAACAATGGATGGTGGTGCAATAGAACCAAGGTATTACGTTCAGGGAACTCCGTCAGCTTCTGTTCTAATAGGTCAAGCTGTTGATCGCTGAGGCGACCATGAGGCACACCAACCACCTGCGAGTCTAGCATCACCATCTGCCAGTTATCGCCTAGCAAGACATGCTCAACACACTGTATTTGTGGTGATGGTAAAACACTGCCCATATTAGGCTTAAAGTCATGGTTCCCTGGCAGCCAATAGCATGGCTTTTCCAAAGGCTGAATCCCTGACTCAAATTTCTGGTACGACTCAGCACTGTGATCTTGAGATATATCACCGGTTGCTAAAATCGCTTGATAGTCAAAGCCCTGACTAACAATGCCATCGACTACAGCACGAAAGCTATCTTGAGTGTTGATGCTTAATAAGCTGCCATTGCTCGGCGCAAATAAATGCGTGTCCGTTAGCTGCACAAGCTTAATAGTGCTCTCATCAAATTTTGAAGTGTGTGATAATTCCAAAATAACAAATCCAGATACGTTACTGTTTAGACTTTAAAAGTGTTGATAAATAGGCTCAATTAAAAGGCAATTGGGGTTCGGCTGATACCCGTTTTTAAACAAAACGTTAACCATTCCCCAAGAAATTTATTCAATTGAAATTTCTCGTCCTTTTGCAGAAGCTTAGTGTTGGGGTAGTCATATTTCGCTTTGACTCGCGAAAAATCCCCGCTAGCGCACACTTCTGCAACTCGAGCGTCGTGATATAGCCTGACAGACATTTTTGGCAAAGGAAACACTGGCATCGCATCACTCTGACATATATCTATTAATGTGGTGTATTTTGTGACCTCATTCACTGTCAATTGATACACCATATTAACGGCTTGGTAACAGCGAACGTCACCAACCTCATGCCCAACCGGTAACAAAGCGTTCAGTTTGGCATAGTTAGTCTCGTAAACTCGCATCAATTCAGCAAGATCAACATGATACGGTTTTTTGACCGCGATATTTGGCATGACGTTAATCTATCCACTCTGACTGTAATTCTTGGTAGTTCAATTGTAGCCACTGTAGCGCAATGATCGTGGCTCCATTTTCAAATACACCATCTTTTACCAACTGATAAGCAGCTTCGCGACTCATCACTTGTACACGAATGTCTTCACCTTCGTAGTCCAATCCGTGTACCCCTTTGGCTGTCGTTGCATCAACACAGCCAACAAAGACGTCGAGCTTTTCAGAGCAACCACCAGATGAAGGATAATACGAAGTAATAGGCAATACAGATCCGACTTCGACTCCGGCTTCTTCCATTGCTTCACGACGAGCGACGTCTTGTGGCGATTCGTCCGTATCAATGATCCCAGCAACAATTTCGTATTGCCATGGGTTCTCATGCTCTAGGGCTCCGACACGGATCTGTTCGACGATCACCACTTCATCACGCACAGGATCATAAGGTAGCAAAGCGGCAGCATGTCCACGCTCAAACATCTCACGCTCTATTGGTTGGCTCCAGCCTCCCTCAAATAGTCTATGTTTAAATGTGTACTTGACCATTTTGAAAAAACCACGAAACAGCGTCTCTTTTGAGACTATTTCCACATCTTGCGGAGTAAACTCATGTCGTTGATTGTCATACTGTTGCATTTGGTACCTCACTAAGTGATCTTTATAGTTTACTCATTGTCCGAGTTAACTACCAAGGATAAGGTTCAACTTTTTATATAAAATTTATAATTAAAGTTAAGCTTTAATTATAAATATTGCACAAGTGGACAGTTAACTGTAAAAAAGTGCAAAGTTTCGAGTAAATTACCACCAAACTGGGTTAAACTCTTCTAAAGAAAATTCCATAAAAGGCAGGAATAGGAAAATGAAAAAACTGCTTCCACTATTTATCAGTGCAGCAATTGGCAGCCTGAGTTCGTCAGCTTTCGCTGATACGCTAGCTGAAGTTTACGACCAAGCAAAACAGAACGATCCACAACTTCTTCGTTCAGCAGCGCAGCGCGATGCCGCTTTTGAAGCAGTAACGTCAAGCCGTAGTGATTTGCTACCACAAATTAACCTAACAGCGAACTACGACATTAACCGTGGTGACAGAGATACTTCTGGTTCAGGTAGCTCAAGTATTGATAATAACACTTGGGGAGCAGCGATCGGCTTCACTCAAGAACTTTATCAACGCTCTTCATGGATCTCGTTAGATACAGCAGAGAAAACCGCTCGTCAGGCTGATTCAGCGTATGCAGCAGAGCAACAAGCTTTGATCCTGCGTGTAGCAACAGCATACTTCGAAGTACTGCGTGCTCAAGATAACCTAGAGTTCGTTCGTGCAGAAAAAGCAGCGGTTGCTCGCCAACTAGAGCAAACAAAACAGCGCTTTGAAGTAGGTCTTTCAGCAATCACCGATGTACATGATGCGCAAGCTCAATACGATGCTGTTTTAGCTGATGAAGTTTTAGCAGAGAACACTCTGATTAATAACTACGAAGGTCTACGTGAGATTACAGGTCAAGAACACTCTAACCTAAGCATCCTAGACACTGACCGTTTCTCAGCAAGCAAATCTTCTGAGTCTGCGATTGCACTGGTTGAACAAGCAGAGCAAAAGAACCTTAGTCTACTTGCTGCTCGTATCTCTCAAGACGTAGCAAAAGATAACATCTCTCTAGCAAGCTCTGGTCATCTACCTAGCCTAACTCTTGATGGTAGTTACGCTCTTACAGATCAATCAAACAGCTCAACTGATTATGATCAAGATAACCTAAACCTAGGCTTGAACTTAGTGGTACCTCTATATACGGGTGGTAGCACAACTTCTTTGACTAAACAGGCTGAATACAACTACGTTGCAGCAAGTGAAGATCTAGAAGCAACTTACCGTAGCGTTGTAAAAGACGTACGTGCCTTCAACAACAACATCACAGCTTCTATTGGTGCTCTACGCGCTTACGAACAGTCTGTTGTTTCAGCTCAGTCTGCTCTAGAAGCAACAGAAGCTGGTTTTGATGTGGGTACTCGTACTATCGTTGACGTACTAGATTCGACTCGCCGTCTATATGATGCGAACAAAAACCTTTCAGATGCTCGTTACAACTACATCCTAAGTGTTCTTCAGCTTCGTCAAGCGGTTGGTACGCTAAGCGAACAAGACATTGTTGATGTAAACGCAGGTCTAAAAGTAGCAAGTAAGTAACTCTTAATTACTCAAGTTACCGTTACAAAAATGCCGCTCATTGAGCGGCATTTTTATTATCTATTGAAAGCTAATTCTCAACCTAGCTCAAAGTTAAGCCTTGAGACTAGAAAACGGGAAGGCTAAGAGTTAGCCTCGACCACCTTTAATCGCTTTAATGATTTCAGTCGTAGAGCAACCATCTTCAAAGTTAAGTACTTTAACTTCACCACCAGCAGCAATCACTTCCGCACCACCAGCGATATCTTCAGGTTTGTAATCACCACCTTTCACAAGAATACTTGGCAATACCTCAGAGATTAAACGTTGAGGTGTATCTTCAGAGAATGGGACAACCCAATCAACTGCACCTAAGCCAGCCAATACCGCCATACGACGATCAGTTGGGTTCACAGGGCGACCAGGGCCTTTCAAGCGCTTCACTGATTCGTCCGTATTAACCGCAACGATCAAACGATCGCCCAACTCAGCCGCATGGTTCATGTAAGAAACATGACCAGCATGTAGAATATCAAAGCAGCCATTGGTCATAACTACCTTCTCGCCTTTCGCACGAGCACGCTTCACCGCTTCAACCAGTGCCGCTTCAGAGATAACGCCGTAGTCTGTGTCTTGACTACCGTGAATTGCTTCCGCTAACTCAATCGTAGATAGAGTAGATGTACCAAGCTTACCCACTACCACACCCGCAGCAGCGTTCGCCAGTGCACACGCCTCATCCAGTGGCTTACCAGCAGCAACGGAAGCTGCCAGTACCGAGATAACTGTATCACCCGCACCCGTCACGTCATACACTTCTTTCGCTTGAGTCGGCAAGTGGAATGGTGCCTGACCTTTACGTAATAAAGTCATACCATTTTCACTGCGAGTCACCAATAGAGCTTCAAAGTCATACTTCTCGATCAAGGCAATACCCTTCTCGATAAGATCTTCTTCTGATTTCACTTTACCTGCAACCAGCTCAAACTCTGCCATGTTTGGTGTAAGTAATGTCGCACCACGGTAGCGCTCTAAATCCGCACCTTTCGGGTCGATAAATACCGGAACCTTTGCCGCACGAGCTTTTTGAATAAAACTTTGCACATGCTCTAATGCACCTTTCGCGTAATCTGACAAGATAACCGAACGTACATTTGGTAGGGCTTGCTCCATGCGAGACAGAATAAGCTCTGGGTTGGTGTTTTCGAATTTGTCTTCAAAATCCAAGCGAATCAACTGCTGACCACGGCTCATCACTCGTAGTTTGGTGATGGTTGGATAGTCTTCTAACTCAACGAAATCACACTTAACCTTCAGAGCACCTAAAGTGCTTTTCAACACCTCAGCAGGCTCATCTTTACCAGTCAAACCAACAACATGAGCATGCCCACCAAGAGAGGCAATGTTCATTGCTACGTTGGCAGCACCACCAGGACGCTCTTCGTTATTTTCTACTTTCACAACGGGGACTGGTGCTTCTGGTGAAATACGGCCAGTTGGGCCATACCAGTAACGGTCAAGCATTACGTCACCGACAATAAGAACACCTGATTGGCTGTAGTCAGGTAGAATTGGTTTCATTGTTGAGCTCCAAAAATCGAATCTGGCTAGAGTCTAGCACACTGATTACAGTGGCTAAACTACAGATAAATGAGTAAAAGCCTATCAAGATAAACATAGCACTCGCTACGCTATGACTGAATTATGCTTCCATCCACTGCTTCCATGCCTGAACAACATGTTCTCTTTCCATTTCGAACTTTTCAATCGCCACATCCGCATCAAGGTTAAGTAGATTACGGTGGTGGATTTCATCCCTTAATGTGGTGTACGCATTGGTCAATGCCATACCTTGTTGCTCGTCCATTATCCCTTGCGACAACAAGCTTTCAAAGATTCTCACATTGTCACACCAACGAGTAAGCTTAGGTTTCTCGTTGCTGTATCTCAGCACTAAGTATTGCGCCAAGAACTCAATATCAGTAATACCGCCCGCATCTTGTTTAAGCATGAATCGATCGGCTTTTTTACCGCCTAAATGGCCACGCATTTTTTCACGCATATCCACAACTGACTTTTTGAGTGTTGCCTCATCTCGTGGCAAGCACAAAACCTCATGCCTAGTTTTGTTAAACGCAGATACCAATAAGTCATCACCGTAAATCATACGAGCACGAGTGAGGGCCTGGTGCTCCCATGTCCACGCGTCATTGTGCTGATACTCGTCAAAGGCATCGGTTGGACTCACCAATAGACCAGATGCACCAGAAGGGCGTAGGCGAGTATCGACTTCGTACAAAATGCCAGAAGCAGTTCTGGTCGAGAAAATATGAATAATACGCTGCGCTAATCTTAAGTAGAATTGGCGTCCATCGATCTCTTTCTTTCCATCAGTATAGATGTGTACCGGGCAGTCGTGCATGAACACGATATCAAGATCGGAGTTATAACCAAGCTCCCAACCACCGACTTTGCCATAACCAACGACAGCAAAACCGCGACCTTCGCGATCTTTAACATGGGTCGGTTCACCAAACTTGGCGGATACTTGTAACCAAGCTTGATTGACCCCCGCCTCCACAATGGCTTCTGCTAAGTAGGTCAGGTGATCACTGACCTTCATGACAGGTAGAGCACCCGCAATATCCGCGGCTGCAATTCTCAATATACAGGTCTGCTTAAACTGACGCAGACCTTCCATCTGTTGCTCCATATCATCTTCAGGGATACGGGCTAGATAATCACGCAACTCGGTCTTGTAAGACTCTAAAGGCACGGGATTGTAGAGTTGCTGAGGGTCGATAAGTTCATCTAACAGAATTGGATAACGACCCAACTGCTCCGAAATCATCGGGCTTGCCGTACACAGGCGAACTAGCTGAGTCAACGCGGCAGGGTGTTCATCTAGTAGTTCAAGGTAAGTGGTACGCGTAACGATTTTATGCAGCAGATGCAGTACTCGCGACAAACCAAACTCGGCATCCTTAGCGGTGTACAGCGCTTGAAACACTTTCGGCATCAGTCGATTGAGGACTTCCCGCCCACGAGGGCCAAGAGTCTTTTTAGCCAAATCGGCTTTAAACTGAATGATCGTTTTCGCCGCATCAGGCGGGCTCGCGACCGCAATGTCGTGTTCCAACACGTGCTCAATTACATCGGGTTTATGGGCCATATCCCACAACTCGCTAAAGTGGCTCGCGATCGGATTAGCGTCATCTTCATCAACGCCAATTAGGTCTTCGAACACGGTATGTACATTCGCCATATGGGCGCGAGTTGCCACAATCAAGCTATCCCAATCGGAAAATTGCATGGCAACCGCAAGCTGCAGTTGTTCGAATTCACCGTCAGGTAAGGTTTGAGTTTGCTTATCAGCCATGGCTTGTAACAGGTTCTCAAGGCGACGCAAAAACAGATAAGCTTCACGTAGGTGCCCCACCTCTTCAGACTCTAGCAGATGAAGGGATTCAATCGCACTTAAGGTTTCGAGTAACCCTCGACCGCGTAAGCTAGGCTCGCGTCCACCACGAATCAATTGGAAGACTTGTGCGATAAACTCAACTTCACGAATACCACCAGAGCCAAGCTTGATGTTGTTCGAGAGACCACGACGACGCACTTCGCTGCTGATCATAGACTTCATTCGGCGCAGAGATTGAATCGCACTAAAATCAATATAACGGCGGAACACAAACGGGCGTAGCATTTGGCGAAGCTCTTGATACTCAGGGTACATCTCACTGCCCATCACACGCGCTTTGACCATAGCGTAGCGTTCCCAATCGCGACCTTGTTCTTGATAGTAATCTTCTAGCGCAGCGTAACTCATGACCAGTGGACCACTCTCACCGAATGGACGCAGGCGCATGTCTACTCGATAACAGAATCCATCGAAGGTTTGCTGATCAAGCGCCTTAATAATACGTTGCCCGAGACGTGTAAAGAACTGCGCATTGGCAATGCTGCGTCTTGCACCTTGGGTTTCACCATTCTCTGGGTAGGTGAAGATCAGATCGATATCGGAAGAGAAGTTAAGCTCACCGCCCCCTAGCTTGCCCATACCAATGATCAACATCGGCTGTGCTTCGCCTTGTTCATTACAAGGTGTGCCCCACTCTTTACAACAAATATCGTACTGCCATTGGTAGGTTTCGAAGATCATCGCCTCAGCCAACATCGATAGATGATTTAGGCTCTGCTCTAGCTCCCACGAACCCATAAAATCACGCCAAGCAATGTAGGTCATTTCTCGATTTCGGAATTGACGCAGCACGCGCTGACCGCTCATTTCATCGGTGCAACTAGAAAGTAATTCAGCCAAGCGTTCTCGGTATCCTTCAGCGCGTTCTTCGCATGCCAACATATTAGGTAAGTCACCACATAAAACCGTATCACGCTGCAGGCAATCACCAATAAAACAGCTTAAACCGAGTACACGTTTAAGATCTTCAGTCAGTGGCTCAGACCAAGTATTGATGGCTTCACTTTGATGCTCTAATAATTGCTCAAAAGCAGACTGGGAGTGAGTGATGAGTTGAGAAGGCAATGGCATGTTTCTTCCTTGTATAAGCTGCGCGCCGAACAATCGGTTTATCGATTCAGTTCTTCAATAACGAGTTTTCATAACTAAAGATAAGTTATACCAAAGTTACGCCAATAAAAAACGCCCACATTAGCAATGTGGGCGTTTTATCGATTAACTTATCTGGTTGAGCTTACAACCGAGAAACAGTCTCTGGGAATTAGCCTTTGACGGATGAAGATTGGGTGCTGAGGACTAAACCTTAAATTGCTTAATCTTACCGTCGAGTTCTTGCGCGTTACTTTCCATAAGCTGAGAGGTCTCGAGCAGTTCACCAACCACCACAACTGAAGCTTCAACAAGCTCGCGTACATTGGTCAGGTTGATGCTCATCTCTTCAGCAACACTGCTCTGTTGGCCTGCAGCGGTCGCGATCTGGAAGTTCATATCATTGATTTGATTGACTTGGCTTACAATGCCGTCAAGCTCACTTCCCGCGTTAGTCACCAGATCAACACCTTCAGCCGCTTCAACAACACTCTTCTCCATCAGTTCTACCGCAGAGTTAGCGCTGCTTTGTAGATGACTGATCATGTCTTGAATCTCTACCGTCGCTTGCTGAGTGCGCTGTGCAAGGTTACGAACCTCATCAGCAACAACCGCAAAACCACGACCCGCTTCACCGGCACGTGCCGCTTCAATTGCAGCGTTCAATGCTAGTAGGTTTGTCTGTTCTGAAATGCCTTGGATAGTACCAACCACACTGCCAATTGAGTCAACGCGTTCTTCTACTTGGTTTACCGCTGCTGCAGATGCTGCGATATCTGAAGATAGCTCACTCATCTTAGACACTGATCCTTGAACGAACTTCTGACCAGTAAGAGCTTGGCCTGATGCCTGTTCAGTCAATGACGAAGCGCTTTGTGCATGCTCAGCGACAGTTTGCACCGTCGACGTCATCTCACTCATTGCTGTTGCCAGTTGATCGATCTCGTTGAACTCTTCTTGAGCTGACTCTTTGGTTTCAGACATGCTGATGGTCATCACTTCCGTCAGAGCAAACAGCTCATCAGAAGAGGCCACCTGAGTTTTGATCATGTCGTTCAGTTGGACGCGAGTTTTTTCAAGTTCGCGTGCCACATCGCCGTATTCATCTTTACAGTCCATTTGAATCGGCACTGATAAGTTCTTATCTGCCATGGTTTTAATGGCGTCATTAAGGTATTGAGTCTGGCGCAGCATAACGCGCGCCGCTGCTAACAGAAGAACCACAAACACAATGATCATCAAGGCTGTTTGCCAAGCCACTTGAACTAGGTAAGTCTCGTAATGTTGTTGTGCGACTTGCGCATTGTTCGTTACAGCAAGCAATGAATCGTAAAACGTACTTGCGTCCCATAGCTGCTTCGAAATGATCAAGATAGTGCTGAATATCATCAACATGACCATTTTTGGAACGAGACGAACGTCAGAGATTACCCTTTCCCACGGCTTGAATGACAGTTTAGTCATTGTCAGTTCTCCATTAATTCTTATATATTGATGGCTTCTATATCCGCGAGGTGGCTATGTCAGTCAAAGTTCGCGATTTATTTTGAGCCTCGTATGAATGTTGAATAATACCAAAGACGCCACCAAGCCGATGAGCTTATTGTCACTGATTCTCTCTTTCTTAGCGTTATTTGTGATCTCAGGCTTATTGTTCGTACCGATCGATAAAGAATCGAAACAAGTCCTTATCGGCCTCGATTTTATAATCTGTAGTGTTTTTCTTTTTCAGCTCACAATTGATCTATTTAGATCACAAAACAAAAAAGAATTTCTAAAAGTACACTGGATCGATTTCTTAGCAAGTATCCCAATGATCGAGCCTCTTCGTTTCGCCCGTATTTTTCAAATTCTGCGAGTCATCTTAGTTCTGCGTTCAAGTAAACGTATTTTCAGAGAGTTATTTCGTAATAGGAAAGAGACCACTTTCGCTTCCATCATTCTGCTTTTGGTGATCTTACTGACTATCGGTGCTGGCACGATCCTGCTATTGGAACACAAAGATCCGAACGCCAACATCACTACAGGTCATGATGCTTTATGGTGGGCGTTTGTGACCATCAGTACTGTGGGTTATGGCGACCATTACCCAGTGACAACTTCCGGTCAGTTAGTGGCTTCAATGGTGATCATCTGTGGTGTCGGTGTGTTTGGTATGATTTCAGGCTTGATTACTTCTTTGATCACCTCCCCAACTCATCATGAGAATCAACGAGCGGAAAACAAAGAGAAACACCTTGAGAAGATCATCGAGCAGCAACAGAAAATCTTAGAGCGACTCGAAAAACTTGAGCAACAAACAAAAAAATAGGGCCCGAGCCCTATTTTCAAATTCATACTTCTATTGATACAGGTATCGAGTTTAGTCTTGCCAGTATGGCTCAACCTCAACACTGATTTGGCGTGTCTGTTCCATCGCATGCAGAATGGACACTTCTTGACGAGCTAACCAACGCTCTAGCTGAAGCTTCTCATCGCCTTCCAGCTTCTCAGTCAAAGGCTCTAATGTTTTAAGTGCCAGCAAGTCATCAATGCCTTGCACCATATCGGCCCATGGCAAGCGGAAGCTGTTTCGTTCATCGTCATCATACAAACTCGCGAAACCAACGCCAGAATACAGATTACGCATCAAACGGTATTGCTGATCAATATACGCTTGGCTAGTCATCACTCGCTCTGGCGGGAAAGCTTCCATCAAATCGGCCCATGTGCGATCGAGTTGCTGCACGGAAAACCATTCGATACCACGAGCCATTTGCTCACGTGCTTTTTCATCTAAGAAAGGTTGCCAGCCACGAGACAAGATCCAACGGCTCAGATCTAATAATAAACCGGTGTATCGAGCAGAACTCAGCAAGGTCAGCAGGTCTTCACGATCTGGCAGTTGCTCTTGCATCTCTTTAAGCTCAGCGACCAAGAACTTACGTGCATCGAGCTTACGCAGCACGTGGCCTTTATCTTCGAGCAAATCTTCGAAGTGGTCATAACTTTTTAGCCAATCAAGTTCTTGCTCAAGCCACTTAAGTTCTTGGCGTAAAATAGCACTCGCGCGTCTTGGAACAATGTCACCATAGATAGTGAAGGTTTGACGAATAAAACTTAACGAATGGCTTATCTCATGTAACGCTTCAATCGATTGACGCTCAGTAAAAATCTGCTCGTGAGAGTGCCAATGAGCGAGAGCATGCTCTAAAGATTGAATGAAACATGATTCAACAGTATCACTTTTGTCAGTATCAACTAAGGTCAAAGGAGTGACTTCATCTCCTTGATAACCTTGAGCAAGACGGTAACCCTTAGCTGCTTTACTTAGGTTACCCAAACGCATGCCACCTTGTTCGCAGAATTGGCGAGACAATGTAAATAGCGCATCCGTTTGACCGGATTTAAGTTCCAATTCGACTTCGCAAATCGGTTCTTGCAGGTCGCCTGATTCAACAAAGCCTTGATCGAATGCGACCTCGACTTGGCTACCATCAGGCATACCAATCAACCACTGCTCACGCGTGAAGTTGGTAGAGAACAGAGGAGTCAGCTCAGCTTGCAACGTTTCGATGTCTTTACCTGCTGGCCAGATATCCTCTGGGTGCAGGGCTAACTTAGGTTCGTTGCTGTCGTGTTCTGCATTGTATTCAGGCCTTTGATGCAGGCCAGCAACCACACGACCAGCAGTCTTTACGGTTTGTACAAATACGTCATCAAAGCGTCGAATGCGTAAGCCTGTATCGTGCTTACGTAGCCAGTTGTCAGCGGTGTCAAAGTAGATGTTACCTAGCTCACGACAACTGTGCTGAAGTACTTTAGTTTCAGCAATTTTATTGCGTAAAGTCTCTGAAAATTCAGGAGAAACAAAAAACTTCAGTTCTATCTCGGTTTCCATAGTTATACCTTTCTGTGAAGATAGGGACAGGATATTGCCAATTTGAAAAGTCGGCAAGTCAGAAATATCGCCCTTATGATGATCTAAAACAGTTTTAATGAGAGATTGATTAGGTTAACATGCGCGACTTTGTAGCCATCGCTTAACATTTCACCATGAATATGGTGTATGTTGTTTTAAGGTTATTATTTATTAGGTTGGATGACCATGCCAGTAAATACAATTATGGGGTTATTTGCAAAGTCCCCAATTAAACCTTTGCAGCGTCACGTAGTATGCGTGAACGAATGTTGTTCTCACCTAGTTAATTTCTTTGAAGTTTCTTCAAAAGGTGACTGGGAAAAAGCATCAGAAATTCGAGCTCAAATTTCTCACCTTGAGAAAGAAGCTGACGTACTAAAACGTGAAATTCGCCTTAAACTTCCTCGTGGTTTGTTTATGCCAGTTGATCGCACCGATATGTTGGAGCTATTAACTCAACAAGACAAACTCGCAAACCTAGCGAAAGACATTGCTGGCCGTGTATATGGTCGTCAACTTGTCATTCCTGCTCCTATGCAAGAAAACTTCATCGCTTACGTTAAACGTTGTCTAGATGCAGCGAACCAAGCACAAAACGTAATCAATGAATTAGACGAATTACTTGAGACTGGCTTTAAAGGCCGTGAAGTAACACTCGTTGCCGAAATGATTCATCAATTAGATGTAATTGAAGATGACACGGATGCGATGCAGATCGAACTACGCCAACAACTAATGGCAATTGAAGGCGATCTGAATCCAGTTGATATCATGTTCTTATACAAAATTCTTGAATGGGTTGGTGGTATTGCAGATCAAGCACAGCGTGTAGGCGCTCGTCTTGAAGTAATGCTTTCTCGATCTTAAATCATACGTTAACCATATAACGAAGAGCATTTTTTGAACAAACCACTTATGCGCTGAGTATTCCTCTCGCTGAGCGGTTTTTTGCGTCTAAATTTGTTCCGCTTGTTATCAAACAACTAGGTATTACGATGGATATCCTTGCTAACTACGGCACTGTCCTGATTATTGTTGCAGCAGCTTTCGGTTTCTTGATGGCTATTGGTATTGGTGCAAATGACGTTGCGAACGCAATGGGCACCTCAGTAGGCTCTAAAGCTTTAACCGTTAAACAAGCGATCATTATCGCAATGATCTTTGAATTCGCAGGTGCTTACCTTGCGGGCGGCGAAGTAACAGACACGATCCGTAAAGGTGTTATCGAAACGTCTCTATTCGCTCATCAACCAGATGTACTTGTGTACGGCATGATGTCAGCACTTCTTGCTGCGGGTACATGGCTACTTCTCGCTTCTTACATGGGCTGGCCGGTTTCTACGACTCACTCAATCATCGGTGCAATCATCGGTTTTGCGTGTATTTCTGTAGGTACTGAAGCTGTAGACTGGAACAGTGTTCAAGGTATTGTGGGTAGTTGGATTATCACACCCGTTATTTCCGGTTTCTTCGCTTACGTCATATTTGTAAGTGCTCAACGACTGATTTTTGATACAGAGAACCCGCTATTTAACGCGAAACGCTTTGTACCGGTATACATGTTCATTACAACAATGGTAATTGCACTTGTAACCATCAAGAAAGGCCTTAAGCACGTTGGTCTTCACCTAAGCAACACTGAAGCATGGGTTTGGGCTGCTGGCGTTTCTGCGCTTGTAATGATCGGCGGTTACCTATACATCCAGAAGAAATTCGCTAACCGCGAAGAAGACCACGGCTTTGCAGGTGTTGAAGGCATCTTCTCTGTACTCATGGTTATCACAGCTTGTGCGATGGCATTTGCACACGGTTCAAACGACGTTGCGAACGCGATTGGTCCACTGTCTGCTGTTGTATCAACCGTTGAGCACATGGGTGAAATCACAGGTAAGAGTACTATCGCATGGTGGATTCTTCCTCTAGGTGGATTCGGTATCGTTGTTGGTCTTGCAACAATGGGTCATAAAGTAATGGCAACCGTTGGTACTGGTATTACAGAACTAACACCAAGCCGTGGCTTTGCTGCACAACTTGCAACTGCATGTACGGTTGTACTAGCTTCAGGTACTGGCCTTCCAATCTCTACTACACAAACACTCGTTGGTGCTGTTTTAGGTGTTGGTTTTGCTCGTGGTATCGCAGCACTAAACTTAGGCGTTGTACGTAATATCGTGGCTTCTTGGATTGTGACACTACCTGCAGGTGCTCTACTTGCTGTTGTGTTCTTCTACGGAATTCAAGCTGCGTTTACTATGTAATCGCGACTGCGTTAGTGAATACTAGCGTCAGAACAGTGTGAGCTTCAGTAACGATATGTAAATGCCATGTCATTATTGACTCAAACGCACAGAAAGGGAGGCTTTGCCTCCCTTCTTTGTTGCACCGCATAAAGAAACTAAATATTATTTGCTGATTGAGGCTGACTCATACGCCTACCCAATTTGAATCGTTAAGGGATTTACTGTGAAAAAACTGATTAGCTTAGTTTTGTTCGCAATGCTTGCGGCTCCAGCTGCCTTTGCACAAGACCGTTATATTGCTGACAAACTATTTACTTATATGCATTCTGGCCCAAACAACACATTCCGTATCATCGGTAGTGTTGATGCTGGTGAAAAGATTACATTCCTACAAACTAACAAGAGTACGGGTTACACCCAAATTCAAGACAACCGTGGCCGTAAAGGTTGGGTTGAAAGCAAGTTTGTAAGCACTCAAGAAAGCATGGCACTGCGTATGCCTAAGCTAGAGAAAGAGCTGACGGAAGTTAAAGGCAAGCTAGCGAATGCTCGTCAGAGTGCTGACAGCGAAAAAGCTGGCCTAGCAAGCTCTCTAGATTCTCGTAACAAGCAGATTGCTGAACTAGAACAGAACTACAGTGAAATTAGCCAACAGCTAACGAGTTCTCAAACAGAGAACCGTGAACTGCGCGCTAAGCTAGACACTCAAAAAGACGACCTACTATTGAAGTACTTCATGTACGGTGGTGGTGTTGCGGGTATTGGTCTACTTCTAGGCCTTGTTCTGCCACACATCATGCCTCGTCGCAGAAAATCACCAAACGGTTGGGCGTAGACGTAACGCTTGTATCAGGTACAGTAAATTCAGTATCGAAGATCAAAAAGGAGCACCGAGGTGCTCCTTTTTATTTGTCTGTTATCTAAATACGTATAGAAATCGCTAACCTTTCCACTCGTACAGAGCCGGGATTTCTATCTTCTGTTGATTGAACTCTATGATCACTGATTGTGGCTTAATCTCTAGTAATTGAATGTCTTGTCCAATCCAATCTCCTTGCGCCACTTCTTGGCCGTTCACTTTTACCCAACGTTTGGTCTCGCTGCTCGAGTACATATGGGTTTGTAGGTCTAACTTAGGAAGGACGCCTGATAAGCTATTGGTGTGCGTTTCCAGCTCAATGACCTGAGAACCCCTTTGCCCTGAGGGTCTAGAATCCATCGGCTCAGGAGCGCTTTGTTGCTCCCCCATAATGGATTCAAGCTTCAATGCCAAATCAGGTGGCAACTCACTGAGGTCTAGCCCTTGCAGCAGATCACTGTCCGATTGTAAGTCACTATTTGATTGCTGATCAGTGCTTGATTGCAGAGCAGTCGTTTCATCACTCGCGCCTGGCTGAACGGATGACGATTCAGAACTGGCTGTCATTTGAGTGTTGTTATCAGCATTAGCGAAGATCACTGCTGAGCCACCAGCGGTGTTTGCACGATTAGCGCCAGAATCAATCTGTGCATACATCTCTTGGCGTGGCAATGCTTTCAACGGTTGGCTCGCCGGTGCAGGGCGAACGGTGAACAAGGCATCTTCTTCCTCAGACACGGCATCCATGCTTGCTATATCAGCATCCGCAATTTCAGGCTCAATGTCTGATTCAGTTTTAAATTCTGGCAGAGCGACATTGGCAGCTTGGTTCACGGCTTCTTGTTGTTGGATATACGATTGATAAGCCAAGACGCCACCCACCAACAAAGAAGGAACCAAGATTAAGAGTAGCCCCATCGCTAACGATGAACCTCGCTTGTTGCTCATCCCTTTTGCAGAATTAGGAACATGATGATTCTGGTAGCCTTTGAAGCTTGGTTTGCTAAGAGAGTGCTGATTAATAGAAGATGGCTTGTGAGACGGCTGTTTAAGTTCGTGCATAATACGTGACATTAGCTTTCGCCCCCTTCTAGTGACATCAGCTTAGGCGAATCGAGTTGAGCTAATCTCTGCAATCTTGCTAAGGTGCGCTTACCTGCAATGCCATCAACAGACATACCTTGCCACGTTTGAAATGCTTCGATTTTCATTTTTAACTCATAATCAAATACATCACTACCGGAAACAACCTCTCCTAATACTTCAGAAAGCAGTAGATCAAGCAAAGCAACCGCTTCACCTTGATAGCCCTCTTTAAGGGTCTCTCGCAGCGGCTGCTTCCAAATAGCGACGTAATCGCCTTGCCAGATTTGCTCTAAGGATTGCTTCGGCATCACCAACAGCTTTTCATTAACCAGTAGCTCGACAGAATCCTTAGACACGCCATACAGCACAGCAAACACTGGTTTTTGGTCTATGTCGAGATTAAGTACCACAGGAACACCAAGTTCTAACAAGGTATCCAAACTGGCCTGCTGCTGCTCACACACAAAAACACTTTGTGGCTCACTTAAGCACAATCCATCACGCAGTGAAGATTGATATCCCCACAGCGTATACAAGTCTTTGATAGCGAGAGAACGATTGGTCCCCTGCATCAAATGTTGTTGAATATCTTGTGGCAAAGCAAACTTGGCAGGTTTTGGCTCAGCAACCAACTGAGGTTCATTCGCCACCAAAGAGCGCTGAGCCTGTGCAGACACTTCCGTCTTTGCTCCATTTGATGTATCCGTAGGCAACCAAGCATTGATATAGCTTGGAGCGAAGTTAAAGGTCGCTATTGCAAGACCAACGCTTAACGTCGCAATCCCTGCGTATTGGAATAACTTAGGCGCGACACGAGAAGTTAGAGCTTTCTCGACGTGATACACATCGGCCTGAAAGGACATAACCTGCTGACACGCTCGGTTAACCGTTTCATTGCTCGGTAGCTGCTCACCGTCATGAAAAGCCAACTGCAGTGCTTTATCACACACCAAGTTAATGAGCCTTGGAATACCATGCGTATATTGAGCAATCAGCTTGATAGAACGGTTCGAAAACAACATCTGCTCGCCACCCGCCGTCTCCAAACGAAACGCGATGTACTTGCCCGTTTCTTCGGTATTAAGAGGCAGTAAGTGATAACGACCAGTAATGCGCTGTGCTAGCTGACGTAGCTGCGTGGTTTGTAAGTGCTGTTGTAATTCCGGCTGGCCGACCAACAGTACTTTTAACAGCTTACGATTGTCGGTTTCCAAGTTTGTTAGAAGGCGTAACTGCTCCAACACATCGGCAGCGAGGTGTTGGGCTTCATCGATCACCAATAGGGTTTGAATGCCTTCGGCATGGCTATCAAGTAGAAAATAATGAATAGCCTGACTGAGCTGTTTCAACGATGCTTGTTCTGGGTACTCGACCTCAAACTCATCGCAGATAGCTTCTAGTAAATCCGTATTTGAAAACGTAGGGTTAAGTATAAGGCCAGCCTGAGTATGACTATCCAATGAAGACAACATCGCCTTAGCGACCGTTGTTTTCCCTGTACCAACCTCACCAGTAAGCATCGCAAAGCCCCCACCCTCGCCTAAACCGGCTTGTAGGTTCTGCATCGCTTCTTGATGGCGCTGACTCAAAAACAAGTAGCGAGAATTTGGTACAATCGAAAATGGCATCTCAACGAAGCCAAAATATTCCTTATACATGTGCTGCCCTATAATTACGATTAATGGAAAGTACCATTGCTTGCAGTAAAGTCCAGCAGTGATAAAACATTTCGAGGTGATAAGTTGCAAATATACGATAGCCTACCAAAAGACAATGGGCTACAGCGCTACCTAGTCGGTGGAGCGGTGCGCGATAAGCTGCTCAACATTGATAGCTATGATAGAGATTGGGTTGTGGTAGGGAGTACCCCTCAAGAGATGGAAAACCTTGGCTTTACTGCAGTGGGCAAAGACTTCCCCGTATTCTTGCACCCAAAAACCAAAGAAGAGCACGCACTGGCTCGCACCGAAAGAAAGTCAGGTTCGGGTTACACAGGTTTCGAATGTTACTTCGCGCCAGACGTGAGTTTGGAAGAAGATCTCATGCGTCGAGATTTGACCATCAACGCCATTGCTCAAGACGATAAAGGCCAGCTTTACGATCCTTACCATGGCCAAAAAGATCTCTCGGATCGTATCTTAAGACACGTTTCAGACGCTTTTGTTGAAGACCCTCTTCGTGTACTGCGTGTGGCTCGCTTCGCCGCCAAGCTTCACCATCTTAACTTCACGGTTGCACCTGAAACCATGGATATGATGAGTGAGATCGTCCAATCTGGTGAGCTGGCACACCTTACTGCAGAGCGAGTTTGGCAAGAGTGGCATAAGTCTCTTAGTACACCGCACCCTGAAGTGTTCCTCTCTGTATTGAAAGAGTGTGGTGCATTGGCAGTCGTATTACCTGAGATTGACGCTCTATTTGGCGTCCCTCAACCTGAAAAATGGCACCCTGAAATCGACACGGGTATTCACACTCTGATGGTTGCTCAGCAAGCCGCACTATTAAGCCCATCGCTACCGGTACGCTTTGCAGCTCAAGTGCATGACTTAGGTAAAGGCGTCACACCACAAGCTGAATGGCCAAGCCATAAAATGCACTGCCACACAGGTGTTAAGATAATCAAGAAACTGTGTGAGCGAGTGAGAGTGCCCAATGAGTTCAGAGACCTTGCGTTGTTAGTGTGCGAGCAACATTCTAATATCCACCGCGCAGGCGAGCTCAAACCAACCACCTTTCTCAAGGTTCTCAACAAGTTCGATGTTTGGCGTAAGCCAGATAGGCTCGACGATATACTACTTTGCTGCCAGGCCGACCACGCAGGCCGAAAAGGATTACAAGATCAGCCTTATCCTCAAAAAGCGCGCTTTGAAGTCGCCTACCAAGCGGCGCTTCAAGTCGAAGTAAAAGCGATCATTACCGATGGTTTTAAAGGCAAAGATATTCGAGAAGAACAAGAGAAACGCAGAGCCATCGCAATTGAAAACGCCCTATCAGAACTCGCTAGCAGTTAATCGTCGCCGCTCTACCTAAAACGTATAAAAAGCCCGCAGTTAAGCGGGCCTTTTGTTTCAATTCTTACAGCGAGACCGTTGCCTGTGTCTGTTACTGCATCATTAAGAAAGCAAACAGACCACAACCTAGAATCAGGCGGTAGATAACGAACGGTGTCATGCCCATACGAGAGATAAGCTTCAAGAAAAAGTGGATACAGATGTAAGCACTGATGAAAGACACCGCAACGCCCGTTAGCAAAGTGCCAACATGGATTGGATCACCGCTTGTCACCAACTTAAGACCTAAATAACCACCAGCCAGAGTGATGATTGGGATAGACATCAAGAAAGAGAATCGAGCCGCCGCTTCACGTGTGAAACCAAGGTAAAGCGCCGCGGTAATGGTTGCGCCAGAACGAGACGTGCCCGGAATGATCGCCATTGCTTGAGCAAGACCAATAAACAGCGCCTTTTTCCAACCCGCTTGGTATTCGTCATCGCGCAGGCTTGAGTTCTTGTCCACCCACCATAACAATAGACCAAAGATAATCGTTGTCGTCGCGATCACCCACGCACTGCGTAAGTAAAGCTCAACAATATCTTTCATCAACAAGCCAAAGATACACGCAGGAATCGTCGCGAGAATGATCATCCACGCTAACTTCGCTTCTTTACTACGATCGCCTTTAAACACTGAACCAAAGAATGCGCTCAACAGAGAGACCACTTCTTTACGGAAATAGATAACAACAGCTGCCAAAGTACCAACGTGGACAGCAACATCAAAAGCCAAACCTTGATCTTCCCAGCCTAAAACAGCTGAAGGAAGGATTAGGTGTGCAGAACTGGAAATAGGTAAAAACTCTGTAAAGCCTTGCACCAACGCCAATATAAACGCTTCAAAATAACTCATTACTTACCTTAAAAATTATAGTTTTATATCTACGACAGAGAGCGAGTCTAATTGCTGCATCTTCTGCCATATTTCACTGACGGTTCTTCCGTCTTGCGGGATCACTCGCGCAGGACAAAGATCATAAAGCGGCTGTGTTACAAAAGGATATTTGTAGATATCACTGCGTGGTAATTCTGGTTCACACTCAGAAACCTCCTCTCCAAACAGCACAATATCAAGATCGAGTTTTCGATCTTGTAGTTTGTGCGCATCTTGAGAGCGACCCCATTTAAACTCAATTTTACGCAGCTGCTGTGAAAATTCAGTCAATGAGAGTGACGTGTCGAGCTCTATCACAAAGTTATAAAACGGATGGCTATTAAAACCCACGGGCTCACAGTGATAGATTTTAGAGCATTTAAGGTTAGTCCCTAACGATTGAAGCTCTGTCCATGCCACCCTTGCATGCTTGTCGCGGTCTATGTTCGTGCCAACACCAACATAGGCTACTGTCATGCTTGACCTCGTTCGATGATCACACCAACGGCTTTTGCTTGTGGCACTGCGCCAGGTTTAGCCAATCGGATTTTAATCCACGGCACAGAGAACTGAGTCATAATAAGCTCTGCGACTTCTTCAGCAACACGTTCTACGAGTAGAAAACGGCCATTTGCAATGTGCTCAAGTACTGCAGTGCTCACTTTCGAATAATCCAAAGCATCAACCACATCATCACTCTTGCCTGCTGGGCGGTTGTCATGAGCCATTTCAATATCAAGCACCAGTTTCTGTTTGATCTCTTGTTCCCAATCGTAAACACCGATCGTTGTAATTACTTCTAGCTGTTCAATGAAAACTTTATCCAGTGCCATGACTTGTCCTTTTAGAGGTCGGATACCCATATAGGGGAAAAAAACGTATTATTTGCGTAATTCGAGATATGATATCAATTACTCTTGGATTGAGCATTATTTTCCCATCGTTAGGCGTATAACCGTTAAAGGACAGACATGACCCCATTGGCACTTATCATGATCATTGCTGCCTACTTACTAGGTTCAATCTCTAGTGCGGTCTTGATATGCCGAGTTTTGAGGCTCCCAGATCCTCGAACAGTAGGTTCTAACAACCCAGGAGCAACCAATGTCCTGCGTGTTGGCGGTAAAGGCGCAGCAGCTGCCGTCCTTTTGTGTGACATGCTGAAAGGCACTATCCCTGTCTGGCTTGGCTACTACCTCAAGATCGACCCAATCATTCTTGGGGTTGTGGCAATTGCGGCGTGTCTTGGCCATATGTATCCGATCTTCTTCCACTTCAAAGGTGGTAAAGGCGTGGCAACCGCACTCGGCGCTATCGCCCCAATAGGGTTCGATCTAACCGGAATGATCATGGCGACTTGGTTAGTGGTCGCGTTTTTGTTTCGTTACTCTTCTTTAGCTGCACTGGTTACTGTGCTACTTGCCCCTTTCTACGCTTGGTTAGTCAAACCTCAATACACACTGCCTGTAGCCATGTTGTGTTGTTTGATCGTGTTGCGTCACCATCAGAATATCCGCCGCCTACTCGATGGCAGCGAACCAAAACTCGGACAAAAAAAATCGGCTTAAACTGTCACGTCTAAGCCGAACCATAATATTCAGTATTTAAAGCTTATAGCAGATGTTTATCTAAAAACGTCTTCAGCATTGTGTTCACAAACTCTGGTTGCTCTAACGAGCTAATATGACCTGCGCCAGGAATCACCACTAATTCACTGCCCGTAATGCAATCGTGCATTAGGTATGACTCAAGTACCGGACGTGGTTTATCTTCTTGTCCTACAGCAATCAAAACAGGCAGAGCAAAGTTCTCTACCGATTCAATCATATCGCGACGTCCAAACACCATTCGACCAATTCGTGCCACTTCTTCAGCGTTGTCGCCCTCAAGAGCTGATAACTGCTGAGTAAAACCTTCAACTAAAGCTGGCGTGTTGGTTTGCGTATCATTAGCGAAGAACAGTGGAACAACCGCTTCAACAATTGGCTGAGGAACCGTCTTGGTTTGAGTGATGGTATCTAACATGCTGAAGTACTTTGCGTGAGCAACTTCTGGTTCTAAACCCACAAAAGTATCCATTAGAACCAAAGACTTAATACGTGCAGGTGCAAGTTCCGCTAACTCAGTCCCCCACATACCGCCAACCGATAAGCCAACCACTGAGAATTCTTCGATCTCTAAATGATCAAGCAGAGCCAAAACGTGCTGAGCGTAATCTTTCAAGTTACGCATCGAAGTGGGTGCTGCTTGAGATTCACCATGAGACCAAAGCTCTGGAACAATACAGCGATACTGAGTTTTTAACGCTTCGATCTGCGGCTTCCACATTGCACTATCCCAAAGGTAGCTGTGGCCGAGTACAACAACAGGGCCTTGACCTTCATCTAGGTACGCCATCGATTGATTGTCTACTGTGAACTTGTTCATTTTCTTCCCTAATCTCTATCAGCAATTATTTATCGACATACAGTCGGTAAGCTAGGATATAAAAACGGCCGCACAAGGCGACCGTTTATCGAAACACTATATTCAATTACGCAATTGGCTCTAGCTGGTCAATAGGCCAACGCGGAGTGGCATGAACAGACAAATCAGCCGTTTCGCCATTCTTCAAGCGCTGCATACCCGCATAAGCGATCATCGCACCATTATCTGTACAGAATTCTGTGCGTGGGTAGTACACCTCACCACCGACTTTCTTAGCAAGAGCTTCAAGCTCAACACGCAGTTGTTTGTTGGCACTTACACCGCCAGCAATCACTATACGTTTCATGCCCGTTTCAACCAAGGCTCGCTTACACTTGATTACTAAGGTTGCACAAACAGCTTCTTGGAATGCATAAGCGATATCAGCGCGAGTTTGGTCATCATTATCGTTATCGCGAATGGTATTCGCTGCGAACGTCTTCAAACCAGAAAAGCTCATATCTAGACCCGGACGATCGGTCATTGGACGCGGGAACTTAAAACGACCCGGAGTGCCTTTTTCCGCCAAACGAGATAACAGTGGACCACCAGGGTAATCTAAGCCCATCAGTTTCGCGGTTTTATCAAACGCTTCACCCGCTGCATCATCAATCGATTCACCAAGGATTCGGTATTCACCAATACCTTTCACTTCTACCATCATGGTATGGCCGCCAGAAACCAGCAGAGCCACAAATGGGAATGGTGGTGGGTTATCTTCTAGCATTGGCGCAAGAAGGTGACCTTCCATATGGTGAACAGGCACTGCAGGCACTCCCCACGCATAAGCAATACTGCGACCAATCGTTGCACCAACCAGCAGTGCACCCACTAAACCAGGGCCAGCCGTGTAAGCCACACCATCAATGTCTTTCGACGTTAGGTTCGCTTCAGCTAATGCCGCTTTAATAAGAGGAATTGTTTTTTTCACGTGGTCACGTGAAGCTAGCTCAGGTACCACACCACCGTAATCGGCGTGCAGCTTTACTTGGCTATATAATTGATGAGAAAGCAGCCCTTGCTCATCATCATAAATCGCGATTCCTGTTTCATCACAAGAGGTTTCAATACCAATAATGCGCATAATTTTCTCGGCACGCTTTCGTCTAAAATGGGAAATTAGCGCAATATTACCCTGCCTAAGCTCTTCAAACAAATATTGTACAGACTATAATCGACAAAGTGCTTTACAAAGCCACTGTGATCGGATTAAAATTCCGCACCATTTTTGATCAAGCTGGTTAATGGCCAAACGCGAATAGAGAGTTAGCTCGATGGGTAACTTCTCTGATTTGGTACTGAGTAGCCAGCGATAATGAATAACCCCTGAGGTGAAAGGCATATGCCAATAGTTAAAGTACGTGAAAACGAACCGTTCGACGTTGCACTACGTCGTTTCAAGCGCTCTTGTGAAAAAGCAGGTATCCTTTCTGAAGTTCGCCGTCGCGAGCACTACGAAAAGCCAACTACAGTTCGCAAACGCGCTAAAGCAGCAGCTCAAAAGCGTCACGCTAAGAAGCTAGCTCGCGAAAACGCACGTCGCGTTCGCCTGTACTAATAACTTAATCCATAAGGACTGAGTTATGGCTCTTATTGAACAACTCAAAGAAGAGCAAAAATTAGCGATGAAAGCCAAGGACAAACCGCGCCTTGGCACTATCCGCTTAGCTCTTTCAGCAATTAAGCAACGTGAAGTTGACGAACGGATCACTCTGAACGACGACGACATTCTTGCTGTATTAGTTAAAATGGTTAAGCAACGTCGCGATTCTGTTGCTCAATATGAATCAGCAAATCGTCAAGATCTTGCTGACGTGGAAAAAGCAGAAATTACGGTACTTGAAGGCTTTATGCCTCAACCGCTAACTGATGAAGAAGTTATTGCACTACTTGATAGCGCAATCGCCGAAGCTCAACCTGCGGGCATGCAAGACATGGGTAAAGTAATGGCTATCTTGAAACCACAAATTCAAGGGCGTGCAGATATGGGGAAAGTTAGTGGTTTAGTTCGTTCTAAACTCGCTTAATCCCAAATCAAATTGCAACAAGCCGTGCAATCCTTCGGAACGCACGGCTTGTTTGTATCTGTAACCTATTCAAACTATTATTATCCACACTCTCAGTTAGTGCATTTTTCTAAGGTTTTATGGCAGGACACATCCCGCGTAGTTTCATCGATGATCTCCTAGCGCGTCTCGACATTGTCGATATAGTGGACGCACGCGTGAAACTTAAGAAAAAAGGCAAAAACTATGGTGCTTGTTGCCCATTCCACAACGAAAAGACCCCTTCTTTTAGCGTAAGCCAAGAAAAACAGTTTTATCACTGCTTTGGTTGTGGCGTACACGGTAATGCTATCGACTTCATTATGGAGTTCGAACGTCTCGATTTTGTTGAAGCGATTGAAGAGCTTGCCTCTTTCTTAGGCCTCGATGTTCCTAGAGAGCAACGTAGCGGCGAGATATCAACAGCACCAAGAGCCAACAGCGAACAAAAACGTAACCTCTACGATTTGATGGGCGGCATCAGTAATTTTTACCGCTCTCAACTGAAAATATCAGCCAACAAACCTGCGATTGATTACCTAAAGAATCGTGGCCTTTCGGGCGAGATCGTCCAGAAGTTTGGTATTGGTTATGTGGCCGATGAGTGGGACTTAGTTCGTAAGAACTTTGGCCAACAGAAAGAAGCCCAAGACATGCTCGTGACTGGCGGCATGCTAATTGAGAACGATAAAGGTAACCGATACGACCGATTCCGTGGACGCGTAATGTTCCCAATTCGTGATCGTCGTGGCCGTGTGATTGGTTTTGGTGGTCGTGTATTAGAAGACGGCACACCAAAATACCTCAACTCACCAGAAACGCCTATCTTCCATAAAGGTAAAGAGCTTTACGGCCTTTATGAAGTGCTGCAAGCCTACCGTGAACCGCCGCAAATACTTGTGGTTGAAGGTTACATGGATGTCGTGGCACTCGCGCAATATGGTGTCGATTACTCAGTAGCATCACTGGGCACCTCGACAACCGGCGACCATGTTCAAATGTTGTTCCGTCAAACCAGCACTGTGGTTTGTTGTTACGATGGTGACCGAGCAGGTAAAGAGGCAGCATGGCGCGCTCTAGAAAATGCACTTGAGTACCTGAAAACAGGTAATACACTCAAGTTTCTGTTCTTGCCCGATGGTGAAGACCCAGATAGCTATATAAGAGAACACGGTAAGGCCGCTTTTGAGCAACTGGTCCAAAATGCGACCCCGCTGTCGACCTATTTGTTCGACAACCTGATAGAAATACACAAACTGAACTTGGGAACAACCGAAGGAAAATCGGCACTGCGTGCGCACGCAAGCGCCTTGATTAATAAAATTCCTGACAGCTATTTCCAAGAACTGCTCGAAAAATTACTGGATGAGCGAACTGGATTTGATAACCAACTGAGACGTGCTCGTGTTCATACACAAAACCCGACACCTCAGCCGCACAAAGAGCTCAAGCGAACTCCAATGCGTGAAGTTATCGCTTTGCTTATCCAAAATCCGAGCTATGCTGATATGGTACCGGATTTATCAAGTGTCAAAGGCTTACAATTGCCTGGGCTAAGTTTATTCGTCGAAGTACTTGATAAATGCCACGCGCATCCCCATATCAACACAGGCCAATTATTAGAGCATTGGCGACACAATAAACATGAGGCTCTTCTGTCTCGTCTCGCGAGCTGGGAAATCCCCCTCGACGAAGACAATCAAGAAGACATATTTTTAGACTCATTGGACAACATACTTGCCCAGTGCGTTGAAAAACAAATTGAAAACCTGCAGGCCAAAGCAAGAAGCGTCGGTTTATCAGCCGAAGAAAAAAGGGAGCTACTAGCTTTAATGCTAGATCTAAAAGCGTAACCCTGTTTGATTAGTCAGCATTTAATAAATTTGTTAACATAATTGGTTTGCATTTGAGAATGCAACGTCCTTCACCAGACCTGAAGTTGGATATCATCTATGGATCAAAATCCGCAGTCACAGCTTAAATTACTTGTTATTAAAGGCAAGGAACAAGGCTATCTGACCTACGCCGAAGTAAACGACCACCTACCTGCAGAAATCGTGGATTCTGAACAGGTAGAAGACATCATTCAAATGATCAACGACATGGGTATCAAGGTAGTTGAAACTGCACCTGATGCTGATGATCTAGCACTTAATGATGACGATGCCAATATAGATGAAGATGCAGCCGAAGCTGCAGCTGCTGCGCTTTCAAGCGTAGAAAGCGAGATTGGCCGTACTACTGACCCAGTTCGTATGTACATGCGTGAAATGGGTACGGTTGAACTACTGACTCGTGAAGGCGAAATCGACATTGCGAAACGTATTGAAGATGGTATCAATACAGTTCAACTATCGGTTGCTGAGTACCCAGGCACTATTCCATACATCTTGGAACAGTTTGACCGCGTACAAGCAGAAGAGATTCGCTTAACAGACCTAATCAATGGCTTTGTTGACCCAGACGACGATGGTACAGCTGCGCCAACGGCGACTCACATCGGTTCAGAACTTGCTGAAACTGATCTGGAAGACGAAGACAAAGAAGACGCAGAAGACGACGAGGAAGAGGAAGAAGAAGATACAGGTATCGATCCTGAGCTTGCTCTTGAGAAGTTCACAGCGCTTCGTACTAGCTACCAGAACCGTCAGCTAGCGATCAACGAGTACGGCCATGAAAGCCCGAAAGCAACGCTTGCAACGACAATGATGCAAGACGTATTCAAAGAGTTCCGTCTAACACCAAAACAGTTTGATTACCTAGTAAACGAACTGCGTAACTCTATGGATCGCGTACGTACTCAAGAACGCCTAATCATGCGTCAAACGGTTGAGTACGGCAAAATGCCGAAGAAATCTTTCATTGCTCTATTTACTGGTAACGAATCTAGCGAAGCATGGTTGGATGAAGTTCTTGCTTCAGACAAGCCATACGCAGAAAAGATCAAACGTAACGAGCACGACATCCGTCGCTCTATCCAAAAACTGGATATGATCGAACGTGAAACGTCTCTTACTGTTCAAAGCATCAAAGATATCAGCCGTCGTATGTCTATCGGTGAAGCGAAAGCTCGTCGTGCGAAGAAAGAGATGGTTGAAGCGAACTTACGTCTAGTAATCTCGATTGCTAAGAAGTACACAAACCGTGGTCTACAATTCCTGGATCTAATCCAAGAAGGTAACATCGGTCTGATGAAAGCGGTAGATAAGTTTGAATACCGTCGTGGTTATAAGTTCTCTACTTACGCTACTTGGTGGATCCGTCAAGCAATCACTCGTTCGATTGCCGACCAAGCTCGTACTATCCGTATTCCGGTTCACATGATCGAAACGATCAACAAACTAAACCGTATCTCTCGTCAAATGCTACAAGAGATGGGTCGTGAACCACTTCCGGAAGAGCTAGCTGAACGCATGCAAATGCCTGAAGACAAGATCCGTAAAGTACTGAAAATCGCTAAAGAGCCGATCTCAATGGAGACACCAATCGGTGACGACGAAGATTCGCACCTAGGTGATTTCATCGAAGATACAACGCTAGAACTACCTTTAGACTCTGCAACGGCAACCAGCCTACGCGGTGCAACTAAAGACGTTCTTGCTGGCCTAACGCCTCGTGAAGCTAAAGTACTGCGTATGCGTTTCGGTATCGACATGAACACTGACCACACTCTTGAAGAAGTGGGCAAGCAGTTCGACGTAACTCGTGAACGTATCCGTCAGATCGAAGCAAAAGCACTGCGTAAACTTCGTCACCCAAGCCGCTCAGAAACTCTGCGTAGCTTCCTAGACGAGTAATCACACACTTTAGTGCGGTTAGCTTTTAAGCATAAATAAGAAAAGGTGAGCGTTGGCTCACCTTTTTTTTATCCGTGTGATTTAAGTGGCTAAGATGTAAGCGGAATTGCCCCTTATAGTGTCTAGACACCACTGAATGCTTCCCCTATAATCTATGCCCTACGGCCCCTTAGCTCAGTGGTTAGAGCGCACGACTCATAATCGTTCGGTCCCCAGTTCAAATCTGGGAGGGGCCACCAAATTAGAAAAGCCAGAACAGTTCATGCTGCTCTGGCTTTTTGCTTTTCTAAATCTGTACAACTTACGCCCTGCATTTCCTAACCAATAACGAATCATCCCGCACACAATTCCAATTGCCTCTCTGTGACTAAACATACTTTTCTTTTATAAAAAAATCGGCAATATGAGAGTACATAAATCGCTCAATAGTTCAGGGAAGACTCATGAAAGACGAAACACTCTCGATTCACTTCGGTTACGACACTGATCCAACAACCAAATCGGTTGCCACTCCAATCTACCAAACCGTCGCGTACGAATTCGATGACGCACAACACGGCGCCGACCTCTTCAACCTTGCGGTGCCAGGCAATATCTACACTCGCATAATGAACCCAACCAATGATGTGTTAGAAAAACGCATGGCCGCCTTAGAAGGAGGTATCGCAGGCTTAGTGGTAAGTGCGGGCAGTGCTGCGATCAACTATGCGATTCAGACGTTGGCGCAAATCGGTGACAACATTGTTTCAACACCTCAGCTTTACGGTGGTACTTACACCCTATTTGCTCATATGCTGCCAAACCAAGGGATCGAAGTTCGTTTTGCTAAAGACGATAAACCAGAAAGCTTAGCGGCACTGATTGACGAAAAAACCAAGGCGGTTTACTGCGAAAGTATCGGTAACCCAGCAGGTAATATTATCGACTTAGAGCGTGTTGCTGAACTTGCTCACGCACAAGGTGTACCTGTGATTGTTGATAACACGGTGGCGACGCCTGTACTGTGTAAACCTATCGATTTTGGTGCTGACATCGTGGTGCACTCACTAACTAAATACGTGGGTGGTCACGGTACAACGTTAGGTGGCGTGATTGTCGACTCAGGTAAATTCCCATGGGCACAGCACAAGGACCGCTTCCCTGTGTTTAATCAGCCAGAGCCTTCTTATCATGGCGTGGTTTATACCGAGGCCTTTGGTGAGGCTGCGTTTATTGGTCGTGCTAGAACGGTTCCCCTACGTAATACAGGTGCAGCACTGTCACCAATGAATGCTTTCATGTTGATGCAAGGTTTGGAGACGTTGTCGCTACGCATGGAGCGACACACAGAGAATGCCTTGAAAGTAGCGGAATACCTCAAGCAACACGAGAAAGTCAGTTGGGTAAGTTACGCTGGCCTGCCTGATTCAGAATTCTATCCACTCGCTGAAAAGTACATGCAAGGTAAGCCATCGGCCATTCTATCTTTTGGTTTAAAAGACGGTTATGAAGCCGGTGTTCGCTTCTATGATGCACTGCAAATCTTCAAGCGCTTAGTTAACATTGGCGATGCGAAATCTCTCGCTTGTCACCCAGCTTCGACGACACACCGTCAACTAAGCGAAGCTGAACAGAAACAAGCCGGTGTATCACCGGAGATGATTCGCCTATCAGTAGGTATCGAGCACATTGACGATATCTTGGCTGACCTAGAGCAAGCACTGAGCGCTTAATGACGCTACAGCTAGCTCTAACACTGATCGTTAACTAACAGACATAAAAAAGCCCATCACAGGATGGGCTTCTTATTATCTATATCTTAGGTAAGCTGTCGATTACTCAACTGTTACCGCTTTCGCTAGGTTACGAGGTTGGTCAACGTCGGTACCTTTTATTAGTGCGACATGGTAAGACAGCAGCTGCATCGGTACTGTGTAGTAGATAGGCGCTGTTACTTCACTTACGTGAGGCATCTTGATGATCTTCATGTTCTCATCGCTTTCAAAGCCCGCATCTTCATCAGCGAATACGTAAAGTAGACCGCCACGAGCACGCACTTCTTCAACGTTCGATTTCAGCTTCTCTAGCAAGTCGTTGCTTGGTGCAATAACGACTACAGGCATATCTGCATCGATAAGAGCCAAAGGACCGTGCTTAAGCTCACCAGCTGCGTATGCTTCTGCGTGGATGTAAGAGATCTCTTTCAGTTTAAGAGACGCTTCCATCGCGATTGGGTAGAACTCACCACGACCCAAGAACAGTGTGTGATGCTTATCAGCAAAATCAGGTGCCAGTGCTTCAATTTCTTTATCGAACGCTAATGCTTTCTCGATATCAGCAGGCAGTTGGTGAAGTGCTTGAACGATTTCCGCTTCTTTTTCTTCATTGATACGACCTTGTAGACGACCAATTGACGTTACCATCATCAGCATCGCTGCTAGTTGAGTTGTGAAAGCTTTAGTAGAAGCAACACCGATCTCTGTTCCTGCGCGAGTCATGAAGGCAAAATCAGATTCACGAACCAGTGAAGAACCCGCAACGTTACAGATAGTCATTGCAGACATATAACCCTTCTCTTTTGCAAGACGAAGTGCAGCAAGCGTATCCGCCGTTTCACCAGATTGAGACAGAGTCACCAATAGGCTGTTCGGACGAACAACGAAATCACGGTAACGGAATTCAGAAGCAATCTCTACGTCACAGCTTACGCCAGCTAGAGATTCAAACCAGTAACGCGCTGCCATGCCTGAGTTGTAAGACGTACCACATGCGATGATCTGCACGTGTTCAACCTTGCTTAGGATCTCTTCAGCTTTAACGCCGATCGCGTTAGTGATAACCGAAGTGTCAGAGATACGGCCTTCCATTGTATTGATCAGCGCTGTTGGCTGCTCGAAGATCTCTTTCTGCATGAAGTGGCGGTATTGACCTTTGTCACCTGCGTCGTGTTCAGCGTTTGACTCAACGATTTCACGCTCAACACGCTCACCCGCTACATCAAATACCGTAACATCACGACGAGTTACCTCAGCAACATCACCTTCTTCTAGGTACATGAAGCGACGAGTTACGCTCAGTAGCGCCAGTTGATCAGAAGCAAGGAAGTTCTCGCCGACACCAAAACCGATAACGATCGGGCTACCAGAACGAGCTACAACGATACGGCTAGGATCTTTACGATCAACCGCAACCGTGCCGTACGCACCGTCTAATTGTTTTGCTGTTTTCTGTAGCGCTTCAACCAAAGAAGCTGAAGTGCGAAGTTCCCACTCAACTAAGTGAGCAATAACTTCTGTATCCGTTTGTGAAGTAAATACGTAACCACGCTCTTGCAGCATAGCGCGCAGTGCTTCGTGGTTTTCGATAATGCCATTGTGTACAACGGCAATATCACCAGACATGTGTGGGTGTGCGTTCGCTTCAGACGGCTCACCGTGTGTCGCCCAACGTGTATGAGCGATACCTGTACCACCAATCACTTGTTGCTCTTCTACTGCGTCAGCTAGCTCTTGTACTTTACCTAGGCGGCGTACACGAGTTAGGTTAGATTCAGTATCGACTACAGCGACACCAGCTGAATCGTAGCCACGGTATTCTAGACGACGAAGGCCTTCTACTAAAATTTCAGCTACATCACGCTGTGCTACTGCACCAACAATTCCACACATAGTTTCACTCCATCAATTTTGTTTTATTCCTATTGGCAGCAAGCAAAGGCCAAATCTTCATTAAGATCAATTATAGGAAGGTAAATGCATAATACTTAAATTTGTTTTTACGCTGGATCGGTCAGGATCACTCGAACATCATGTGATTCGATACTTGCTTTGGATTCTTCGCCTAAGTCTGTATCGGTAATTAAGATGTCAATGTGTTCCCATGCCAGCTCTAAGTTCGGGATCTTTCGTCCCACCTTTTCCGACTCAACCATCACGATCACTTCTCGTGACACTTCAGCCATTACTTTGCTCAGGCCAACCAGTTCGTTAAACGTGGTTGTGCCTCTATCGAGGTCGATACCATCAGCCCCAATAAATAGTTGGTCAAAATCGTAAGCACGAAGTACCGACTCTGCAACTTTGCCTTGGAAAGAGTCCGAATGGGTATCCCAAGTGCCGCCAGTCATTAATAACGTCGGCTCGCTTTCAAGCTCATTAAGCGCATTAGCAACGTGCAATGAGTTGGTCATAACAACCAAGCCACGCTTAGCATTAAGCTGCTGAATTAGAGCACCGGTCGTACTGCCACTATCGATCACGATGCGGTTATGGTCGCGAATTAAATCTGCAGCGGCTTTTGCCAATGAAATCTTTCGAGTCGAAACTTGTTGACCCAGTTCTTCGTTGACAACCTCTTTCGGTAACGAAATCGCACCACCATAACGGCGTAAAAGCTGACCGTTTTTCTCTAAAGACGCCAAGTCCTTTCTAATAGTGACTTCTGAGGTTTCGAACTTAGCGGATAATTCATCAACACTAACCTCCCCTTTTTCATTCACTAGGTTAGAAATTGCATGTCTTCTGAGCTGAGTGTTTCGTTTCGACATTTAAAAAAGGCCATTAAGTTTCGATATGAAACATATTATAGTTACAACGAAACTATTTAGTCCATTTATTTTGATCCAAAAAATTAATAAATAGCGATAAAACCTTGTCCTAAGACAATTGTTAAGCAGTGATATTGAACTCATTAGGTGGTAGAATCCGCACCCGAAAAGAAAAAAAATTACAAAACTGACTGTTATTTTTTTGCAACTTACCCCCTATATAGTGGGGTAAGTCACAGAAAACCGATATTGAATCAAAATCTTTTAGTCATAAAATGACTAAAATTGATGAAAGACTTACAACTCTGAAGGACATATTGGAAGTCCCGCGCTTTTACACAACAGGCACAAAATGTTGATGTAGCGGACCAATCTTCAGAACTTAAATAAATTTCAAATTGTAACAATACTTACCGGAGAGTACCTTCCATGAAAAAGACCAAAATCGTATGTACGATTGGCCCTAAAACTGAATCTGTAGAGAAGCTAACTGAACTAGTAGATGCTGGCATGAACGTTATGCGTCTTAACTTCTCTCACGGTGATTTCGCAGAGCACGGCACTCGTATCGCGAACTTCCGTAAAGTAATGGAAAACAAAGGCGAGCAACTTGCTATCCTTCTAGATACTAAAGGTCCAGAAATCCGTACTATCAAACTTGAAGATGGTAACGACGTAGATCTAGTAGCTGGTCAAGAGTTCACTTTCACAACTGACGCAACAGTTGTTGGTAACAAAGACGTAGTAGCAGTAACTTACCTAGGTTTCGCTAAAGACCTAACAGCAGGTAACACTATCCTTGTTGATGACGGCCTAATCGAAATGGAAGTTATCGCAACAACAGAAACTGAAGTTAAGTGTAAAGTTCTTAACAACGGTGCTCTAGGCGAAAACAAAGGTGTTAACCTTCCTGGCGTTTCTGTTCAACTTCCTGCTCTTTCTGAGAAAGACAAAGCTGACCTTAAGTTTGGTTGTGAGCAAGGCGTAGATTTCGTTGCTGCTTCTTTCATCCGTAAAGAAGAAGACGTTAAAGAAATCCGTGAGCTTCTAAACGCTAACGGCGGCGAGAACATCCACATCATTTCTAAGATTGAAAACCAAGAAGGTGTAGATAACTTCGATTCAATCCTTGAAGCTTCTGACGGCATCATGGTTGCTCGTGGTGACCTAGGTGTTGAAATCCCAGCTGAAGAAGTAATCTTCGCTCAGAAGATGATGATCGAGAAGTGTAACCGTGCACGTAAGATGGTTATCACTGCAACTCAAATGCTTGACTCTATGATCAGCAACCCACGTCCAACTCGTGCTGAAGCGGGTGACGTTGCGAACGCAATCATGGATGGTACTGATGCAGTAATGCTTTCTGGTGAAACTGCTAAAGGTAAGTACCCAGTTGAAGCTGTTACTATCATGGCTCAAATCGCGAACCGTACTGATTCAGCTCTTAAAGCTGAGCTAGGTTCTCGTCTAGACAGCCCACGTCTACGCATCACTGAAGCAGTATGTAAAGGCGCTGTAGACACAGCAGAGAAGCTAGCTGCTCCTCTAATCGTTGTTGCAACTGAAGGCGGTAAATCTGCACGTTCAGTACGTAAGTACTTCCCAACTGCAAACATCCTAGCTCTAACAACTAACGAAAAGACAGCTGCACAGCTAGTTCTTACTAAAGGTGTTAAGCCAGTTCTTGTTGACTCTATCGAGAACACAGACGCGTTCTACATCAACGGTAAAGAAATCGCTCTACAATCTGGCCTAGGTAACAAAGGCGACATCGTAGTTATGGTTTCTGGTGCTCTAGTAGCTTCTGGTACTACAAACACGGCATCTGTTCACGTTCTATAAAAATGAACCGATTCGCATAAAATATAAAAGAGGGCTTCGGCCCTCTTTTTTTATGAAACAAAATCTTGCCTAACTTTTCAGTACGCTGTATTATCAATCACAATAGAACTACGTACTGTTAACCTCCAACTGACTCTTTCTAAGAGACGGATTAGCAGACTAGAAATCATATATAGATGAGGTTTGTAATGTCTAGTCCTACGCTCACTGACAAAGTATCAAAGATGATTCGCCAAGATATTCTTAATGGTGAGTTAACCCCAGGCCAAAAGCTTGTTGTTGCTGATCTAAAAGCACGCTACAACGTTGGCGCATCCCCTATTCGCGAAGCCTTGGTACAGTTATCTTGGAGCAAATACGTAAAGCTAGAGCCACAAAAAGGCTGCTGGGTATCTCCTGTATCAAAGAAAGAACTGAATGACCTATACGAAAGCCTTCGTGTTGTATCATCGGTTCTGCTTAAAAAAGCGATTGCAGCAGGTGATGAGAGCTGGGAACTGGATGTACTAACGTCTTACCATAAACTATCGCGAGTACAGTACGTATCTGAAGAGTTTGACTGTGTAGAATGGGAAGAGCGCCACCAGCAATTCCATGTCGCACTGCTTGAAGGTGCAGATTCAGAGAACATGTTTAAGTTCTTTGATGACCTAATTAACCAAGTGAAACGTTACCGCTTCCTCGCTATGTCTGCAGAAAGCGCATCAGATGATCTGTTCAATATTGATGAACACGAAATGATCATGAAACTAGTACTCTCTAAGAATGTAGAACAAGCGACTGAACTGCTTGATCAACACCTGCTAGGTTCAATGAAACGAATTGAAGAAGTTATCGAAGCGGCATAACGCTAAAGTAGCTTCTAACCAAATAAAAACGGAGCCCAATGGCTCCGTTTTTTGTTTCCAGTATTACGACTGAACTACCACCCAAAAAACTCTTTGTGATGAGTATTGAGCAGCACAACCATAGGTAAAAAATACAATGCACTAAGTTGAAAGCCAAGAATGGCTAATGTGCCTATGGTTAACCTAACTAAAAAATCGACAAACATACCACGCCTCTTTTAACCAGACTGTATGATCCCCAAACTCTTGCTCCAGCTAACCTAATTCTACTGCTGCCTTTCAAACCATTGAAAAGGCTAGCTAATCAGTTGAATTAAGTTAACGGTGTCATCCTTTTACATCTGGTAAACACTCTATTTATTACACCGTTAAGCACGATGTAATCTGAAGCAAGGTAGTTTACTTATTGTTCATTTTAGCTCAAATTTCCACCAGCATTAGACTTTAGTCTAACTGTATAGATTTTGTGACATAGGTCGCTCAAAAGTGAGATTCCTATAAAAAGGGGGAGAGATAAAGTGAGTCGGGCCGCGACTTGAAGAGGTGAAGGAAATAGAAGACAGGACTAGATAGAAGCGACCCTAAGCGACATCATCATAGCTAGGACACATAGAGACCGTATTACGGCCAGACGATTTAGATTCGTAAAGCGCAACATCCGCACACTTGTATGAGCGAGTGCTGTTACTGGTTAAATCCGTAAAGCCAACACTCACTGTTACCTTAGTTCCGGCCGCTAGCTCAATCTCGATTCGTAAGCGATCCAATACGCGCTTTGCTTCTGGCAGTGAGGTGTGTGGCATCAAGAGTGCAAACTCTTCCCCTCCGACACGTGCAACAAAATCCGTCCCACGAAGACTGTCTTGCAGAAGCTTAGCAACACCAGCAATCACACGGTCACCTTCGTCGTGGCCAAGTTCATCATTGATTCGCTTGAAGTTATCGATGTCGACTAAGGCTAAGCAAGTGGTCGTTTCGTTCGGGTAACGCTCAACCAAGCGAGAATAGTAGGCCAACTGCTCTTCGAACTTTCGTCTGTTCCAGAGGTTACTCAAAGAGTCACGTTCACTTAAGATCCTCAAACGCACCTCAAGCTCCTTTCTTACGGAAATATCAACCAACGAGGTGATGTAGTAACTGACTTTGCCTGAATTGTTTTTGACCGCATGCACTCGCATGATCGCAGTAAAAGGAATACGCAGCTTGTTCTTACACTGAACCTCCCCTTCCCATACTTCTTCTTGCTCTAAATGACTCCAAATAGCCGAGCTTGAGAGCACTTGGTCGGTATTCTCAAGCAGCAACTGCAATGCATTTTTACCGATCACCTGTTTTTTGCAGTACCCAGTCATGTTCTCAAATTCGTTGTTGATCATCATTGTGCGGTGCTGCTTGTCAGAGATCATCACTGCCGACATACCATTCAATGCGGCGCGTGCCAATTTACTCTCTAGGCTTCGGCGTCGGCAGTGCGTCACCAGGTAAGCAAACGGGAAAGCGAATATCAGCACCGTAATCAGAACAATGATCTCTTCATGGGCCAAATCATCTAGATCACGCTCAGCCCGATCCATCAGTTGCTTTTGATTAAGTTGAATCAGTAAATGGACCTTTTGACTGTTCGCGAGCATAACCGTGTTAAAGGCAAACAAATTACCATCTTCAAAAACGTATCCCACCTGATCATTGGAGATCGCATCCCACGTCTTCGGCGCGATATTTTTCAGGTTATAGCCTTTTCTTTCAGGAATAGAGTCTCCGAACAACTTACCGCTGTTGTTACTCGCGATGAAGTAACCCGCGTCATTGAGAACTTCTGCTCTAAGATCGTTATCTGGTGAAAAGCTCAGACGCGACGATAAGCCCCATACATCAAGATTGATGACGAGGTAGCCTACTCTTTCGTCAGGGGTTTCTACTGGGGTAAAGACACGGATTACCGGCGAATAAGGGAAGGTGACTTCACCATGCTCAGTTTCAAGCTCAATACCCCAACCGCCAATCTGTTCGGCTTCTAGTTTTTGAGCGTATTGGAAGTAGTTAGAATCCGACCTATCTTGCAGCTGTTGAGGAAACGTCACTCTACCGGTATCAGAGGAATAGTTAACACGCACCAATTCTTTGCCAGTGACATCTAACAGATGGATTTGTGTATACCACTTCTGGTTCACGAGAACAGATTGCCAGACCTCTTCAAGTAGATGTTTGGTTTGGTCTGAGGGAGAGGAAGCAAAGTTAACCAAGCTCTGGCTATGACTGAGTAGCTCCATGACCGAGACTAACTGAGTCTTGAGAAGATCATAATCTCGCTTGGCATACACTAACTGATGAACGGCTTGCTTAGCTGAGTAGTCAAAGCTCTGCTGTTTTACTTCTTTGTAGCGCTGCAAATAATACAGACATACTGCAGAAGACAATATGATAGAGATAATCAGCAATGTAATTATTGATTTTTTATTTCGCATTGCTAACTCAGATGAATGGAAGTGCAGCGCGGGATTATAGCACTCTAAAAAATTAACAAAATAAAAGCCGCTTAAAAAAGCGGCTTTAAAGTTATTTTTTAAAGACTTATCGTCTAGGCTTTCAACGCACGTTCGCCTCGTGCGATGCCAACAACACCACTTCGAGCTACTTCAAGCACTTCCGTCACTTCAGACAGCGCCTGAATGAAGGCATCCAGTTTCTCGCTAGTACCCGCCATTTGAACCGTATATTGAGAAGCCGTAACATCAACGATCTGACCACGGAAGATATCCGCTGTGCGCTTCACTTCCGCACGAGCAAAGCCGCTCGCACGTACTTTTACCATCAACAGCTCACGTTCAATGTGTTCAAGTTCAGACACTTCTTGTACTTTAAGTACGTCGATTAGCTTATGCAGTTGTTTCTGAATCTGCTCAAGCTGCATTTCGCTCGAGTTAGTAGTGACGTTCAAACGAGACAGCGTCGGATCATCGGTTGGAGATACGTTCAAAGACTCGATGTTGTAGCCACGCTGAGAAAACAAGCCAACCACACGAGAAAGCGCACCAGGTTGGTTTTCCATTAGTAGTGAAATAATGTGTCTCATATTATGTTCTCTCCGTTTTGCTTAGCCACATGTTATCCATACCCTCGCCTTTGATCTGCATTGGGTATACGTGCTCGGTGTCATCCACACTAATATCGACAAATACCAAACGGTCTTTCATCGCTAGTGCTTTTTCCAAACCTGATTCCAGTTCATCCGGAGATGAAATGCGCATACCAACGTGGCCATAAGCCTCAGCGATAGCAGCAAAATCAGGAACAGAGTCCATATATGAGTTAGAGTAACGGCCTTGATAAACAATGTCTTGCCACTGTTTTACCATGCCTAGGAAACGGTTATTAAGATTAATAATCTTAACCGGGATATTGTATTGCAGCGCAGTCGACAGCTCTTGGATATTCATTTGAATGCTGCCGTCACCGGTTACCACAACCACCTCTTCATCTGGCTTAGCAAACTTAACGCCCATACCAGCAGGCAGGCCAAAGCCCATCGTGCCTAGACCACCAGAGTTAATCCAACGACGTGGCTTGTTAAACGGGTAGTATAAAGCAGCAAACATTTGGTGTTGACCTACGTCAGAAGCAACATAGGCATCGCCATTGGTTACTTTATGCAGTGTTTCAATTACTTGCTGTGGTTTGATGCGCTCAGACGATTTCTCGTAAGCTAGGCAGTCACGCTCTTGCCACTGCTTGATTTCACTCCACCAGCTTTCAATCGCTTCTGCATCGTTAGTGCCGCCTTGCTCAACGAGCAAGTTCACCATGCTCTCTAGAACCTTTTCAGCAGAACCTACAATCGGTAGATCCACTTTTACGTTCTTAGAGATCGAAGATGGGTCGATATCAATGTGCATGATCTTCGCATCAGGGCAGTACTTATCTAGGTTATTAGTCGTTCGATCATCGAAACGTACGCCAATACCAAAGATCAAATCCGCATTGTGCATCGCCATATTGGCTTCATATAAACCATGCATGCCTAACATACCCAAAGAGTTCTTATGGGTGCCAGGGAAAGCGCCAAGCCCCATTAGGGTGCTTACCACAGGTAAATTCAGTGCCTCTGCTAATTTTAACAGCGGCTTATCTGCCTCAGAAATAACCGCACCACCACCGACATAAAGTACCGGCTTCTTCGCTTCAAGAAGGGCTTTTAGCGCCTTTTTGATCTGACCTTTATGACCCGTAACCGTTGGGTTATACGAACGCATTTTGAGCGTTTCTGGGTATTCATAAGGAAGCTTGATTTGTGGGTTTAAGATATCTTTCGGCAGATCAATAACCACAGGACCGGGACGCCCTGTCGTTGAAATATAGAATGCTTTTTTAACGACTTCAGGGATATCTTCCGCTTTCTTAACTAAGAAGCTGTGTTTAACGATCGGGCGTGATACACCCACAATGTCACACTCTTGGAAGGCGTCATTACCAATGAGGTTATTTGGTACGTTACCAGAAATAACAATCATTGGGATTGAGTCCATGTAGGCTGTTGCAATGCCAGTAACGGTATTGGTCGCACCTGGACCAGAACACACAAGTACTACGCCCGGTTTGCCGGTAGAACGAGTATAGCCATCAGCCATGTGGGTAGCGGCTTGTTCATGTCGTACTAATACGTGTTTAATTTCAGCAGTTTTAGCATGCAGCGCATCGTAGATATCAAGTACAGAACCACCTGGGTAACCAAAGATTTGTTCTACACCCTCTTCAATTAGAGACTGCACCACCATCTCAGCACCGGATAACATTTCAGCGCCGGATGACATGGCTGTTTCAGGTTTTGTTGTCATATTGCTCTCCTCACCAGTTTCCAATCATATTTGGTGAACATGTTGGGCTGGTTTTTCATAGTCTAGGGCTTATTCGTAGCCTAATTCGAAATACTTCCACTTTTTCGGCTATGGCTGTCTGTCGTGATAACAACAAACAGTAATACGAAACAACTTTAACGCTTTATTATCATCTGGTCTAACACCTGTTATTCGGCAACTGTGCCAAAAAACCAACTATTAGCTCAAAGCATTAAATAAAACCCAACCCAGACCCCCACACTAGGTTTAAACACTAGTTAATGAACAAAAAAAAGCACTTAATATTTCAATAGATCACTATTTATCGATAAACAGCGAGTCTGCTGGTGTGCGCTTTCGCACATTGTGCTGTGTCATTAGATACAAAAAATCCCCCTAAAAATGCAATCACATTCGTAGGGGGATTTTTAAACAACTGAAAATTTATCTAAGCAGAAAACTACTTATCTTTAGGCTTTTCGTTGTACATTTCTTCGATTTCGTCTTGATACTTATCGTTGATAACTTTACGACGCAATTTTTGAGTTGGTGTCAGTTCACCATCATCCATAGAAAATGCTTTTGGTAGCAGTTTGAATTTCTTTACTTGCTCAAACTTAGCCAGTTCTTGCTGTAGGTCATTCACACGCTTTTCTAGCATCTCGACGATTTGGTGATGCTTAACCAGCTCAACGCGATCGTGATACTTGATATTAAGCTCTTTGGCGTACTCTTCTAGCGAGTCATAACAAGGAACAATCAGTGCAGAAACGAATTTACGTGTGTCAGCGATAACCGCAATCTGTTCGATAAAGTGATCTTTACCAATCGCGCCTTCCACTACTTGTGGTGCAATGTATTTACCGCCAGAGGTTTTCATCAGCTCTTTGATACGATCAGTAATGAACAGGTTACCATTTTCATCAAAATGACCCGCATCACCGGTTTTCAAGAAGCCGTGTTCATCGAATGTCTTTGCGGTCTCTTCTGGCATCTTGTAGTAACCGCGCATCACCATTGGACCACGAACAAGAATCTCGTCCTTCGCACCAATTTTCACTTCTGCGCCCGGCATCGACATACCAATCGAATCTGGGTTAAAACAGCGGTCATCCCAACAAGATACTGTTGCTGTAGTTTCTGTCATACCGTAGCCAAGTTTTACGTTGATGCCGATAGCATGGAAGAAGCGACCAATCGTCTCATCAAGCTTCGCGCCACCACATGGCATGAAGTTGATGTTACCGCCGAGTAGAGCGCGCAGTTTAGATAGCACAAGCTTATCAGCTAGCGCATGGCTCTTCTTCAGCATCAACGATGGAGTACGACCTTCTTGGTGACAAACTGAAAGCTTTGCTCCCATGTTCACCGCCCAAGTAAATAGCACTTTACGAATAAATGGTGCTTTAGATACCTTCTCGTGAATCGCAGAGAAGATCTTCTCGTAGAAGCGTGGAACCGCACACATTACAGTAGGTTTCACATCACTTAGCGCATCACGCACTTGCATCGTATCTTGCAGGTAGCAGTTGGTTGCGCCTTTATAAAGAACGTAGAACGTCCAAGCACGCTCAAATACGTGTGATAACGGTAGGAAACACAATGAGACATCGTCTTTGCTCAGGCTAAGGCGCTCATCGTGGCCTTCTAACTGGTAGCCAATGTTGGTGTAATCAAGCATTACGCCTTTTGGCTGACCTGTGGTACCAGAGGTATAGATAAGAGTCAGCAAGTCGTCCATGCTTGCATCAGCAAGACGCACGTCAAGTTCAGCTTGTTGTGCTTCAACGCCACGCGCCATGAAGTCATTCCAAGATACGGCAAAGCTGTGTCCTTGCAGGTCGATGTCATCAGACATAGCCACAACAACTTCTAGCTGCTCGCACTCTTCAAACAGGCTAACCGCCGCATCGAATTGAACTTGCTCACCAACGAATAAGATCTTCACATCTGCATTTTGGATGATGTAAGAAGACTGTGCTGCTGTATTCGTTGGATAAATCGGCACAGTCACAAGGCGTGCTTGTAACGATGCAAAATCTGCCACGGTCCATTGAGGCATATTGTTCGAATAGATACCGATCTTATCCTGAACTCTCAGTCCTTGAGCCAATAGTGCTAATGAAAGCGTATCGATTTGTTGTCCAAACTGCTGCCAGCTAATACCTTGCCATACATTATCTACTTTGTGCTTCAAAGCTGTACGGTTGCCGCCTTGGGCAATTTGGTCACGAAGTCTTTTTACGATATGAAAATCTAAATTGGCCATCTCTTTACCTTTGGCTTACACCTGTAAGCTTTTTTGAGCGCACAAGTGTACCTCTGATCATGGAAAAGGCAACTGATGAAGCTCAAAGTTATAAGTAATAGTACGTCTCACGCTAAGTTTTCTATCAACAAAAATAGCAGGTACAAAAAAGCCCCAAGCCAGACTCCTAGCTTAGGGCTTATAAAACATAGGGATTAGTGTCTAGTTAAGTGCCACTACTTCGCCACAGATCATCATTAACTGATCTCGTAACCAAATGTGTCCTTTGTCCTTTTCACTTGATTCGTGCCAGCTTAGGAAGCCTGAAATTGCCGCATTATCACATGGGAAATCTAGAATCTGAAGCTGCTCTTTGTTTGCTGCATGTTCTACCATCCAACGAGGAGCAATCGTTACTAGTTCAGACTGACCTACAACGTAAAGAACGTTGCTTAGGCTCGTGCCTTCGTAGAAAGGCATGCAGTCTAGGTCACGGTAAGCTTGCTCAGAGAAGCTACGTTGACCGTGAATGCGAGACAATTTCGCGTGCTTTTCGTTAAGCAGCTCTGCCGCTGTTACTTCACCGTTAATGCGTGGGTGAGAAGCAGAAGCGACAACAACCAACTCATCTTGGAAGATTTCAGTGCTTGAGAAACCTTGCTCATCAAAGCGAGCGTAATCGATCACGAAGTCGATTTCTTGGTAGCGCATACGCTCAGAAAGCTGACGATCGAACTCAGCGTCCATGTGCAGTTTAACGCTTGGTGCTTGCTCGTTAATTGTCGACATAATCTTAGGTGCAAAACGCATGTCACAAGGGCTGCAAATCGCAAGTTTGAACAGGCGAGAAGACGACTCTGGAGAGAACACAGAACTTGGTAGTTCGTTGCGTACTAACTGTAGCGCTTGGCGGATAGGACCAAACAACTGACGAGCACGTTGAGTCGGTTGAATACCACGACCTTGACGCATGAATAGTTCGTCGTTAAACATCACTTTTAGACGAGCAACAGCGTTACTTACAGCAGGCTGAGACATACCCAGATTGTGAGCTGCACGTGTAATGTTTTGCTCTTGCATAACTGCATCAAATACAGTCAAAAGATTTAAGTCGACTCCACGAAGTGTGCTTTCCATTCTGTAGCTTGCAATAGCACTCATTGCGTCTTTCTTATCTAACATTCAAGTTGCCTCTTGTCGGTTCGACAGCGTTAAATTGGTAATGGTATGAGAATAGATAACCACTAATTCTTATATTTATCAGACCGATGTTTTTCGGATTGACATTACTATTAACCAATGCATCTCGAGCTACCAACAAGATTGATAAAGAATAATTTTATTTTACCTTAATTATTAAATAACATCTAAAAATCAATTACTTATAGAGTTATAAAAAAACATAAAATGCGTCACTTATGAGTTTAATTTCGACTTATTTAGCTGTTCTATCGTTTGGTTACATTTGTTACAATTTATTGAACTCGTGAATTGTTCAACCGGTCAATTCAGAAATAGCACTTATGAGTTAGGTGAGCGATGCATAACTTGGAAAGTCGACCTTGTCCCAAAGTTGCTTTCTTAAATCATCTTGATTAGACCAATTCCCTGCTAATACCCACTCAACGAGTGCACTTGCCACGTCTGGATAGGTGACCACTTCGGCCTGTTTTTCACTGAGCCAAGCGCGCAAGATAGCCGCATCTAAAAACGTCATGGTTTGAGCTAACCCAAGGGCCTCTAGCGTCGCCACATTGCTCTGTTGTTCGAACTGTCCTTCGAGTGGTTTGAGAAGCAATTTCTTCCCCAAAGTTAGGGCTTCAGATGGCAATTCAAAGCCGCCATTTGCGACCACACCAGAGCACTGATTGAGGTCGAATTGAAAGCCCGCATGACTCAGTGGTTTGAACTCAATATTTTCAACTCGGCTATGCTCAATCACATCCGGGTGGTAACAGACAAAGTTTTGCGAAATGAACTTCATCAGCAGCTCTGAGATCGACTCAAGATCCTCAAATGGCAAATAGACCAACGTAAAGTCTTGTGCTGTTTTGGTTTGTTGCTCACCAACCAGCGTGTGAACGATAGGCGGCAAAATCGGCTGTTCAAAGTGATACCAGTGCAAGCCAATAGAGTGCTCGGTTGGGGCGAAATGTTGAATCACTGAATGTTCAATCCAGTTGCCCCCTTCTTTGGGTACATCATAACGAAACGCATTCTGGTGGCTTATCCCAATGCATGGCACACCTTGTCTCTTAGCCGCCCATGCAGTGACAGGCTCAAAATCATTAATCACTAAGTCATAAGGCGTAAGATCGATCTGGTTAATCTCACGGAGAAATCGCCAGATGTTGTTCTTCATGAATGTTTTGCCGTATTTAACCTGCCCCTGCTCGCTGTAAAAAGTTAAGCCGCTGCGGGTCTGATAGTTGCCAAACGCTTCCATCGAAAAGTATTTGCTCTCATCTCGCCCAGAGAACAGAAAATCGACATCAATATTTTGCTGACGAAAAGCGACGGCCATTGCTCTCGCTCGAGCGATGTGCCCATTTCCTGTGCCTTGTACGCCATATAAAATTTTCATGCATGTTCCTTTAAATTTACCACTTAAGCTCGGCAGTGGTTGCCAACAAAATAATTACAGGATGAAGCTGATAGCTAGGCTGGTACAAGCGATGCCCAAGGCTGCGCCAATCAGTACGTCCGTTAAAAAATGCACACCGAGCAGGATTCGAGAGCCTGCAATCGCAGTTGCCCACACCAAGCTAAAGAGGTACAAGCTCGGATAGAAATGCCCGATTAGGGTCGCCATAACAAAAGCAGCAGCGGAATGCCCTGAAGGCAGACTGTATTTATCGGATGGCACAATATGAGAGTGAAGTAGTGAAGAGAATTCAGCTGGTCGACGGCGCTTGAGGGTATTTTTAGCAAACCAGTAAATAGGCAGTTCGATTGCGAAGGCGGTTAAGCCCACCAAAAGAAAGTCTCGACCGGTGTTGCTATCGACCAGCAGTGCAATCAAGGCAATCAAAACATAAAGGTGTCCATCTCCAGTATGAGACACCGCTTTACTGAGCGTTGCATGTTGCCCGCCATAGCGGTTGTTTAAACAGAAAACAGAAAATGCCACATCCCAGCGGACAATAGGTTCGATAGTACGCATACGATCTCCTTAACAATCCTTATTCAGTTAAGGCTCAAGTTATGCTCAACAAATGACAGTTAAGTGACATTTTGAATGAACTAAAATGAAATTTCCCATGCTTGATAGGCTGGTCAATGGATCAAGTCAGGATGGCGATAGAAGCGACCGATAAAAATAAAGCGACCCAAGGCCGCTTTATTCTTCTATGTTTTCAATTCTTTATATAAGCAAGCAAACGCTACTTCTATCGTGTTAATGGTTATAGCGTTCGCTAATGATAATAGAGCTCGCAAATAATTAAACGCTAAAGGCTATAGCGCTAGTGGCTCGTGCTTTTTAACCAAACCGAAATCCGCCAATATCGCGTAAGCAGCAGGGGTCATAAACAGCACCAGTAAGGTCGAGGCAAATATGCCGAATACGATCGAAATAACCAATGGCTGGATAACCTGAGCCTGTAAGCTGGTTTCCGTCAACAGCGGTAGCAAACCTGCCGCAGTCGTCATTGAGGTCAAGAATACCGCTCGGAAACGCTCGCGACTGGCTTTCACCACCGAGTCATGCACGCTATCTCCCTCATCGACATGGTGACGAATGTACTGCACCAACAAGATGGAATCATTAACCACAATTCCGGCAAGCGACACAAAGCCCATCATGCTTGGCATACTCAAAGAATGGCCAAGTATCCAGTGACCAACGACCACCCCAATAAAAGCGAGTGGAATCGCTAACATCACGACCACAGGCTCTAAATAGCTTCTGAACTGATAGCTAAGAATCGCAAACACGCCGAATAAGCCGAGCAAGAATCCTTTGCCCATCGAAGCGCCAGTCTTGGCTGCATCCTTGGCCTCCCCTTCGAAATCAAAACGTAAACCCGGGTACTTCTGAATAAGTTTGGCGGCTTCATCTTTTTGGAACTGAGCCAAAATCGCGGATGAACTCGCTTTCTTATTATCAATATCACCAAAAATACTGATGGTTCTCAGCCCATCAATACGCTGAATTCGCACATAGTTACGCTGGAAATCTAATGTCGCCAATGTTGCTAATGGAATCTGACTGCCGTCTGCAGTGATGATTGGGAAGTTAGCCAGCTGCTGTAAATCACCCGCTTGTTCTTTATCAAGACGAACTTCAATCGAGATATTCTCAACACCGATTTGAATCTCATCCGCTGTCTGACCAAAGAAAGCCGCACGTAATTGGGAAGCGATCATCTGCCCATTCACATTGTAGGTTTCGGCTCCAGGGCGCAGCTTCACCAAGATCTCTTCTTTACCCATGCGCATGTCATCAAGCACGCCATGCACCCCATCAAACTGATTAAGGTACTCCTGAATATCCAAAGAAGCGGATTTCAATGCGCTCAGGTCATCGTGTTTGGCGCGGATTTCAATAGCACGACCGCCCGGCCCCATCGTGGGTTGCTTGAACACCAATGAAATAGGATCCGCTAAATCGCCAATATCCTCTCTCCACGCATCAATGAAATCATCGATAACCGTATTACGACTCTCTGCTCCGCGTAAATCTAAGCGCACTGTGGCTAAGTGCGGGCCGGATTCATTGGCATCGGCGTTAGCATTGAATTGGCTAGTTATGTGCTCGACCAGTGTATTGCCTTCTTCAACCTCTTCGCTCCATTGCTTGTTCAAACGCTCAGCAGACGCGACAATTTTGTCGACCACTTTCTCGGTTTGAGACAGTGATGCGCCCGGCGGAAGAATAATACGCGCCTCGGCAATATCACCATCCAGCTCTGGGAAAGGTTGAAACTTAACAACACCACCAGCAATCAAGGCGACTGAAAGCAACAACAGCGTAATCACTCCGCCCATAAAGGCGTAGCGGAAGGTCACGACTTTCTCAACCATGTTCATCAAAGTGGTATTACGGAAGTTCTCAAACTTCTCAAGCAACACCACTTTAAAGCGCAACGCTGGCTTATCATTTTTTTCTTTATGTAATGAATGAGATAAGTGATTAGGTAGAATCAGGAAGGCTTCAATCAAGCTCAACGACAGCACCAAAATCAATACTTGAGGAACGGCCTTAAGCACCGCGCCCATCTCGCCATCAAGAAACAGTAAGCTACCGAAAATACACACCGTGGTTAAGAAAGAAGACAGTACTCCGGGAAGCACTTTCTTAACGCCGTTGTACACCGCATCATCGACGCTTTGTCCCCTATCTAAGTGGGAGGCTATCGATTCGGCGATCACGATGGCGTCATCCATCATAATACCGATTGCCATTAACAACCCGACCAGCGACATAATGTTGATCGACAAACCAAGGTTGGCCATTAAGAACAAGCCACCAAGGAAGGCCACTGGCAACCCTGCCGCCACCCAAAATGAATAACGTAAGCTGAAGAACAGCCACATGGTGGCGAACACCAGCACAATACCTTGCCAGCCATTGCTCACCATCATGGTTAGACGATCCCAAAGTACAGATGAGAGATCGTTGGTCATTTGTAGTGTCACGCCATCAGGAGCAATCGCGCTTTGATCTTCAACGAATCGTGTTACGTTCTCTTTGATTCGCAGCGCATCGTCTTCTTTGTTCTTACTGATCTTAAGCAGCGCTGAAGGCTTGCCATCAAATAGCACCTTTTGCTCATCAAGTTCAAAGCGGTCGGTTATTTTGGCTATGTCTCTCAAACGAATCACCGAGCCATTAGGCGCAGATCCAACCACGATGCTTTCCAGCTCAACAGGCGTAACTCGTCTCTCGTCGAAACGAATCAGAAAGTTTTTGTCTGGTGTTTCAACGTTACCACTCGGCAGTTTTACATTCTGTCGACCAATTTGATCCGCGATATCACCGACACTCAAACCCAACTGACGAATAGCTTGGGTATCCAGTTCCACTCGATATTGATGATCCGAGAAGCCGCTAACCTCGACCAAAGAGACATCGTAATCAAGCTTCATGGTGCGCTTAAGATCTTCCGCGTAGGCCTTAAGTTCTGGCCACGACGTTTCGGCTGTTATAGCGATATCGACAACCGGTTCATTCCAATCTAGCTCTTGAACAACAGGCGATTCAATCTCAGTTGGGAAATCATTGATCGAGTTGATCTGGGTTTGCACATCCACCAGCATTCGGCCGATGTCCGCTTTTTCATTTAACTTTAGAATTAAACGAGCGCTGCCTTCGATGGCTTCACACTGAGTTTCTTCAATGTTGGCTAAGCCGTCTACTGCATCTTCCATTCGCACACACAAGCTCTCTTCCACTTCTTGTGGAGAGGCGCCGGGATAAACAATCGCAGCCATAATGTAAGGCGGATCGTAAGCGGGGAAGGTTTCACGTTTGATGGTTGATAGTGAGCTTATACCCAAGATCAACAACCCAAGCATCAACAAGTTTGCTGCTGTTGGGTGCCGAGAGAAAAACTTGATCATGACGCACTCTCCTGAGTATCTGATTCAAGCTCAGCCTCTTCAGAGTTGGACTCTCTCAGTAACATGCCTTCTATTGCTGGCAGGACATCATTGAGAACCAGTTTATCTCCAGTTTGTAGCTCTCCACTCACAACCACTTGATTGTCTCTGCGATAAAGCACTTCAACATTGACCACTTGCAAACGCTGGTTGTCATCCATCAGGTAAACCTTATCACCATGCAGTGCTCGCTCTGGAACCACCCAACTTAGATTAGCGACACCCTCAATCTCAGCTTTGACAAACATACCGTTAACCAAAGGCGTTGCGCTGTCTGGTTGTAATTGTGAGTAGTCTTGAGCGATCTCGAGAATAATCCCCGCTGTCGCTTGGTTTTCATCAACTGTTTCGCTGATTCTTGCCACCTTCGCTGGCCAACTGAGGTTCAGGTTGCCGCTGTTAAGTTGAATGCTTGCTTTGATTGGCGCTTCATAAGGATTAGGGATTCCTGCAGCATCGCGAGGAAATTGGTTAAAGCTGGAGGCTAAAGTTTGCATATCGTGAATAGAAAGTTGCGCCTCTACTTCCATGACATTAATCCCGTGAGCAATAAACATCTCCTGCTGAAGGTTAACTACTTGATTTTGTTCGATATCAACCTGAGCAATTCGCATCGCTCTTGGCAAAGTGATCGTGGTCTTATCGAGAGAGCGCTGCGCCTCTTTTACCTTAGACACGTTGACCTTAATCACCGCTTCCGCAACACGCTTTTCATCTGGCATCAACGCGATTTGGTTCGCGATATCTAATACCAACTTCTGCTGAGACAATGCGCTTTGTTGTTGCAGGTCGACATCCGATTGAGAGGTGAGCCCTTTCTTACGCAGATCCTGTTTACGTTGTAGCTCTTTATTGCTGATCACCAAACGATTCTTTTCGATCTTAAGAGTCTTATTAAGGTTGTCTTCTTCTTGATTCAATTTCGCTAATGAGGTTTGGCTTGATTTTAGATCCGCCTCTGCTTGTATCAGTTTCAATTCGTAATCCAATGGATCAACCTTGAGCACGACCGTTCCTGCAGGGATCACCTGGCCTTTTTCAAGATCTGGATGTCGATACACGATCTGTCCTGTCACCTCAGCAATCGCTTTCCATTCAACTTTCGGCACTACTTTGCCAAAGCCGACCGCTAACGGCGCTATCAGTTGTTGTTCTAGGCTCACAGTATCAACTAAGCGAGCCCTATCACCCGCAGGTTTGATTGGAAGATCCGGCTTCAAGTTAATCGCGGCGACAAGGCCAATAACACCAACCGCAAGTGCTGGAAAGAAGAGTAGTTTTTTATTTATTTTCATTATCTTTGGTCCTGCACGGAAGAAGGGCTCGGTGCGTTAATAAAGCCTTCAGTCATCAGTTGAATGTTGTGTTCGATTAAACGATTAAGAAATTCTTCATTAATTTCAATCCCATGGATTGCCAATAAAGGCGGCGGAGCGATGAAAGGAAACACCATCAAACTTACATACGAAACACGGCACAATTTTGGATCCATGTTCTGTTTTAAGATGCCTTGTTCAACCAGCTTTTCAAAAATGACATCTTGGGCTGGCTTTGCAACATCGAGGAAAACCTTTTCGAGCAACTCTCTTTGCACTTCAGAGGGAGGCATATTCATCACTTGGGCTATCAAGCGAGGAAACTTCGGCACCTTGACCATCTCTTTGTAGTAAGTCCTCATTAAATCAAGAAAGTTCTCATGACTGCTTTCTTCAACCAACCTCTGCATCTGCAATTGCATCGGTCGTAGCGTTTCACGCAGCATCGCTTCAAACAGCCCGGCCTTACTACCAAAGTAATAGCGGATCATCGCTATATTCACACCCGCACGCTCAGCAATCAGGCGCGTCGAGACCTTGTCGTATGCTTGAACGACAAACAGATCACGAGCATGCTCAATCAATAACTGTCGAACATCTAAGTTTTTTTGAGGTCGCCCCGCTTTTCGTGCCGTCATGGCAAAAATCCATCTCTATAATTAATCATCTGATTAATTATAGAGATAAACAGGTGTAACAGTAGAAGATTAATTACTCACTATTTAATCAAGTGATTAATTAATTTGGTCACGCTTGTGCTTTTTTTGGTGAATCGTTCCATCAAAAAGATTTACTACAAAGTTTTAACCTACACATAAGCCAAACGATAAACTAACCCCCCAATACAAAACCACCAATCAGATGATTTAGCCAATAACGCAACACAAAACAGCACAAACCAAACCAAAACGTCGCCAATGCACGCTGATATTGGATTTTCTTGTTTGACGCTCAGAATAAATTGCGGTAAATATGGTGTTAACAGTTTATTTACGGATATTTGTGTAATGATTTTTTCTTCTTCTCGACTGCTGAAACTTCTCCTTATCGTGAACCAATCGCGCGGGTAAGTTGTGGGTCAAGAACTACACAAATATTAAAACCCGCGCTGAGCGGGTTTTTTTGTAACTGGCACTTTTAAAAGAACATCATTCTTAATAATAATTTGGATAGCAATCGATTCATTATCGATATAAGGAAGCACCCATGAACGATCAAGTGATAATTTTTGACACGACCTTACGTGATGGCGAGCAAGCGTTGGCAGCAAGCCTTACGGTAAAAGAGAAATTACAGATCGCTTATGCACTTGAACGACTGGGTGTAGATGTTATTGAAGCGGGTTTCCCTGTGTCATCGCCAGGCGATTTCGAATCAGTACAAACCATCGCAAAAAATATTAAAGATAGCCGTATCTGTGCGCTTTCTCGTGCAGTTGCAAAAGATATCGATGCCGCTGCAGAAGCGCTAAAAGTGGCTGAGCAGTTCCGTATTCATACCTTCATTTCTACATCGACGGTTCACGTGCAAGATAAATTACGCCGCAGCTACGACGATGTTGTCGAGATGGCAGTGAAAGCGGTAAAGCATGCGCGCAACTACACTGACGATGTTGAGTTCTCTTGTGAAGATGCCGGTCGTACACCTATCGACAACCTATGTCGTATGGTTGAAGCCGCGATTAACGCGGGCGCAAAAACCATCAACATTCCAGACACCGTGGGCTACACAGTACCGAATGAGTTTGGTGGCATTATCCAAACGCTATTTGATCGCGTACCCAACATCGACCAAGCGATCATCTCTGTTCACTGTCACGATGACTTAGGCATGTCGGTTGCTAACTCAATTGCTGCCGTTCAAGCAGGTGCTCGACAAATTGAAGGCACAATCAATGGTATTGGTGAGCGTGCGGGTAACTGTTCTTTAGAAGAAATCGCAATGATCATCAAAACTCGTCAAGAGCTACTAGGTGTTCATACCGGTTTGGACCACAAAGAGATTCACCGTACCAGTAAATTGGTTAGCCAGCTTTGCCATATGCCAATTCAAGACAACAAAGCTATCGTCGGTGCAAACGCGTTCAGCCACTCTTCAGGTATTCACCAAGATGGCATGCTAAAGAACAAGAACACTTACGAGATCATGACGCCTGAGTCTATTGGCTTGAAAAACAAGGCATTGAACCTAACAAGTCGCAGTGGTCGTGCAGCCGTTAAGAGCCACATGGACGCAATGGGCTACAAAGACAATGAGTACAACCTAGATTCATTGTACGAAGACTTTTTGAAACTGGCTGACCGTAAAGGCCAAGTATTCGATTACGACCTAGAAGCACTAATGCACTTCGCAAATCTACGTGACGAAGATGACTTCTATAAACTTAACTACCTAAGCGTACAATCTGGTAGTGTTATGTCTACCACCAGCATCAAGCTGCAATGTGGTGATGAAGAGAAATGCGAAGCGGCTGTCGGTAACGGCCCGGTTGATGCTTTATACCAATGTATCTACCGCTTAACGGGTTACGAAATTGCATTGGATAAATTCGACCTTACCGCGAAAGGTGAAGGCGAAGATGGCTTAGGCCAAGCTGATATTATTGCGAACTACAAAGGCCGCAAGTACCACGGTACAGGCGTTTCAACGGATATCGTTGAGGCCTCTGGTCAGGCGCTACTGCACGTTATTAATAGCATTCAACGCGCAGACACCATTGCTGAAATGAAACAGCAAAGAATCGCAACAGTTTAAACACCCAATAACAGAGCCCTAGAGCCGATGTTATTGGCTTTAGGGACAAAATTTAAAACGAGCGAAAGAGCTCAGTAACAAGAATTAAAGGATTAACATGACTGATAAATCATACAAGATTGCCGTACTACCTGGTGATGGCATTGGCCCAGAAGTAATGCAGCAAGCACACAAAGTGCTAGACGCGATTGAAAAGAAGCATGCGATTAGCTTTTCTCGTGAAGAGTATGATGTTGGTGGTATCGCAATTGATAACCACGACTGTCCACTTCCAGAAGCGACAGTAACAGGCTGTGAAGAATCTGACGCAGTACTATTTGGCTCGGTTGGCGGCCCTAAGTGGGAACACCTTCCACCAAACGATCAACCAGAGCGTGGTGCCCTACTTCCTCTCCGTAAACACTTCCAACTGTTCTGTAACCTACGTCCTGCACAAATCCACAAAGGTCTAGAGTCTTTCTCGCCTTTGCGTGCTGACATCTCAGGTAACGGTTTCGACATCGTGGTAGTTCGTGAGCTAACAGGCGGCATCTACTTCGGCCAACCTAAAGGTCGTGAAGGCGAAGGCGCAACTGAGAAAGCTTTTGATACCGAGGTTTACCACCGTTACGAGATCGAACGTATTGCCAAGATTGCGTTTGAATCTGCACGTCTACGTAACAAAAACGTTTACTCAATCGATAAAGCAAACGTTCTGCAGAGCTCTATCTTATGGCGTGAAGTGGTTGAAGAAATCGCAAAAGATTACCCAGATGTCACGCTAAACCACATGTACATCGACAACGCGACCATGCAGCTAATCAAAGACCCATCTCAGTTTGACGTAATGCTATGTTCAAACATCTTTGGTGACATCATCTCTGATGAGTGCGCAATGATCACTGGCTCTATGGGTATGCTTCCTTCTGCAAGTTTAAATGAAAGCAACTTCGGCCTATACGAACCAGCAGGTGGCAGCGCACCAGATATCGCAGGTAAGAACATCGCAAACCCAGTCGCGCAAATCCTTTCTGCAGCCCTAATGCTTCGTTACAGCCTAGGCGAAGAAGCGGCAGCACAAGACATCGAAGCAGCGGTTTCTAAAGCACTTTCTGCAGGCGAGCTAACGGCAGACCTTGCTGGCAAAAACCAAGCGCTGACTACCTCTGAAATGGGTGACAAGATCGCTGAGTACATCTTAGCTTCATAAGCTAAAGGCTCCGATTAGAAGCAAGTACATAAGAATAATATCAAGCCAAGTCAGCGTAAACCGCATGACTTGGCTCGAAACAAACACTGGGACTGATGCTCCCAAGGAAGAAAAGCTATGTCGACAAACCAGCACGCAAAAACCTTATACGAAAAAGTTTATGACGCTCACGTTGCGGTTGCAGCGAAGGGCGAAACACCAATTCTTTATATCGATCGTCACTTAGTTCACGAAGTAACGTCACCTCAAGCATTTGATGGCTTGCGTGAGAAAGGCCGCAAAGTTCGCCAAGTTGGCAAGACTTTCGCGACCATGGATCACAACGTATCGACACAAACTAAAGACATCAACGCTTCTGGTGAGATGGCTCGTATCCAAATGGAAACGCTATCGAAGAACTGTGAAGAGTTTGGTGTCACGCTTTACGATCTAAACCACAAATACCAAGGTATTGTGCACGTAATGGGTCCTGAGCTAGGTATTACGCTACCGGGCATGACCATCGTATGTGGTGACTCGCACACGGCTACACACGGTGCATTTGGTTCACTAGCATTTGGTATCGGTACTTCAGAAGTGGAACACGTTCTAGCTACGCAAACGCTAAAACAAGCTCGCGCTAAAACCATGAAGATCGAAGTAAAAGGCAAGGTTACTCCTGGCATCACTGCAAAAGACATCGTGCTAGCGATCATCGGTAAAACAACGGCTGCTGGCGGTACTGGCTACGTAGTTGAATTCTGTGGTGAGGCAATTACCGACCTTACGATGGAAGGTCGTATGACAGTATGTAACATGGCAATCGAGCTTGGCGCTAAAGCAGGCTTAATCGCTCCAGATGCAACGACATACGAGTACATCAAAGGTCGTAAGTTCTCTCCAGAAGGCGAAGACCTAGAAGCAGCAATCGAATACTGGGATACGTTAAAAACCGATGCTGATGCAGAATTCGATGCAGTTGTTACATTAGAAGCGGCAGACATCAAACCACAAGTCACTTGGGGTACCAACCCAGGTCAGGTTATCTCAGTAGACACACCAATCCCTGCACCAGAAAGCTTCGCAGACCCTGTAGAAAAAGCATCAGCTGAAAAAGCGCTGGCTTACATGGGTCTTGAAGCCGGTAAATCTCTATCTGATTACAACGTAGATAAAGTGTTCGTGGGTTCTTGTACTAACTCTCGTATCGAAGACATGCGTGCAGCAGCAGCGGTAGCGAAAGGCCGTCAAGTAGCGAAACATGTTCAAGCGCTTATCGTTCCGGGTTCAGAGCAAGTTAAAGCACAAGCTGAGGCTGAAGGCCTAGATAAGATCTTCATCGAAGCAGGCTTTGAATGGCGTTTACCGGGTTGCTCTATGTGTCTTGCGATGAACAACGACCGTCTAGGTCCACAAGAGCGCTGTGCTTCTACATCAAACCGTAACTTTGAAGGTCGCCAAGGCCGTGATGGTCGTACGCACCTAGTTAGCCCAGCAATGGCAGCCGCAGCGGCTATCGCTGGTCACTTTGTCGATATTCGTGAACTTTAATTAGAGGATTTAACATGTCAGGTTTTCAACAACACACCGGATTAGTCGTTCCTCTAGATACGGCCAACATCGATACTGATGCGATCATTCCAAAGCAGTTTCTACAGAAAGTAAACCGCATCGGTTTTGGTAAGCACTTGTTCCACGATTGGCGCTTCCTAGACGATGCAGGCCAACAGCCAAACCCTGATTTTGTAATGAACGAAGCTCGCTACCAAGGCGCTTCAATTCTTTTAGCTCGTGAAAACTTCGGTTGTGGTTCATCTCGTGAACACGCACCGTGGGCGCTTGCCGATTACGGTATCCAAGTAATGATCGCACCAAGCTTTGCCGACATTTTCTACGGTAACTCGATCAACAACCAAATGGTGCCAGTTCGATTGACTGAGCAAGAAGTGGATGAGCTATTCCAATTCGTTGAAGCGAATGAAGGTGCAGAAATTACGGTTGATCTAGAAGCAATGAAAGTCAGCGCGAACGGCAAAGAGTACTCGTTTGAAATTGATGAGTTCCGTCGTCACTGCTTACTGAATGGTTTAGATAATATCGGCCTTACACTTCAACATGCCAATAAGATCTCAGAGTTTGAAGCTAAGATTCCTAGCTTCCTAAAATAATGAGACGTTTCTGAATAAATCTAAAGGTTGGCCAAGTGCCAACCTTTTTTATTTGGCTAAGCTTTTAACTTAACTTCATATGTTTATTTAAATGAAGAGCAATGAAAGAAAATGGTAAGCCTTAAGGTCTTAGTAGTCAGTCATCAGGAGAATGCCATGAAACAACTACTTTTTATTGTCAGCCTACTTTTCTCAACCTTAGCTTGGTCTGCGCCTAAATCCGATCTTTGGCCATACTGGAAGCAAAGCGACGAAACCAACCTAGAACAGGTATCTCATCAAAATTGGCAGCAATTCCTCGATAGCTACTTGGTTAAACAGGGGCAAAATACGTTAGTTCGCTATAAAGCAGTGAACACCGCCGATAAAACAAAGCTTAAACAATACATCAAGCAACTCGAACAGGTGAATCCGCTCGACTATTCAAAAGCGGAGCAGTATGCCTATTGGGTTAACCTATACAACGCCGTGACTGTCGATTTGATTCTTGATGCCTACCCGATCAAATCCATAACTAAACTTGGCGGACTATTTAGTTTCGGTCCGTGGGGAGATGATGTGGTAGTCGTTAATGGGAAATCACTGACACTCAATGACATTGAACACCGAATCCTAAGACCAATTTGGCAAGATCCTCGCACGCATTATGCCGTGAACTGTGCCAGCCTAGGTTGCCCTAACTTACAACCTGACGCTTTTACCTCTAAAAATACTGAAGCCTTGCTAGAGCAAGCTGCAACTGAGTTTGTAAGCAGTGACAAAGGCGTGATGGTTACAAACAATAAGCTTCAACTATCATCGATTTACGAATGGTTTGCTGTGGATTTTGGTACGAAGAAACAGCTTATTCAGCACTTAGAACAATATCGAATTGAAGCAGTAACCAATACTCAAAACATCAGTTATGAATACGATTGGTCGCTCAACCAAGCAAACTAGCTCTAAGGCTAAAGTTGATCACTAAAGTAAAAAAGAGGCGAGAGGTTTTTATTAACCTCTAGCCTCTTCTCAATTCTTTGACCGTATTTCTACAATTAAAAGCTTGAGCTCGGTTGCTGCAAGAACTCAATCTCTTCGGGAGTCGAAGCTCGCCCTAACACCTCATTACGGTGCGGATAGCGACCAAATCGCTCAATGATAACCTTGTGCTTAAACTCAAAGTCCAGATTATGCTCTAATCCCGTTTGAGAAAAGAGTTCCACGGCTTGTTCATGGACTAACAAAGATTCACTGTGCATATAAGGCATATACAGGAAGCTTTTCTGTTGCTCGTTAAGCTGGTGATCAAAACCACCCGCTACCGCCTCTTGGGCTAGAGCCAACGCCATCGGATCAGCAGAAAATGCTGTCGGACTTTTTCTACCAATATTTCGAGAAAACTGATCAAGTACGATAATCTCAGCCAATCGTCCTTGCGCAGTTTGGCGCCACTCAAATAGCTCGCCTTGAATGGCTGCTTTATGCAATTCAGAAAATCGAGACTCTATCAAAGTGTCAATCTCGGCGCCGCCAGTAAACCAACCTTTAGGCGTCAACTCATCGAACCAAAACTCTAGAACATCCTGATACGTTACCGTCATATAATTCCCTTTAATAAAAAACCGAGTAACTTTGTTATTACTCGGTTTAGTGTTCAATTACTTAAAACCTTTTACTTTCTTTATCAGGTCATAAGCATTCTGAATTTCTTGCGATTTCTCTTTCGCAACATTCATCATCTCAGGCGGTAAGCCCTTCGCCATCAGTTTATCTGGGTGATGTTCATTCATCAGCTTGCGGTAGGCTTTCTTCACCTCTTTACCGTCAGCACTTTCACTCACACCAAGAACCTTATATGCGTCGCCAAGTTGGTTCTGTTGCGAAGCCTGTTGCCAACCTGATGATTGCCCATGACCCTGATGGCCACCAAAGCTTCCACCTTGCTGTTGGAAACGGAACGCAGCTTCTTGCATCTGCAAGCGGCGTTCTAGTTGTGCTGCCGAAAACCCAAGCCCTTGCGCTATTTTATGCAGAACTTGACGTTCACTCGGGTGCAAACTTCCATCCGCAAATGCGGCAGATACCTGAAGCTCTAGAAAGAACTGCAGAAGATCAAAACGACCACCCGATGAGATTTTAACTCGCTCAAGTACGTCGTTCAGAGGGAAGTCGCTCTCTTTGCCGTCACGGAATGCATCTTGCGCTGCTTTACGCTGTTCGCCATGCAGGTTCATACGCTCCATCATGGTAGAAGCGAGTTGAATCTCTTCTGGCGTTACCTGCCCTTTCGCTTTAGCAACGTGCCCCATAACCGCAAAAGCGGATTTAAAAAACTCGTTCTGTCTTTCTGCTTGGCTTGGACCTCGACCAAAACCAGAGCTATTGAAGCCTGATTGGTTCAATCCGCGAGCTTTATCGAATTGGTGTCCTAAAAACAGACCAAAAACTAAACCGAGTGGCCCTCCAAATAAAAAGCCAAAAAACGCGCCCAAAATTTTGCCAAATATTTGCATTATGTGTTCTCTATCTATGAATTTTATCTGAGTAATGCTGTCTGATGATGCTGAATGCTATTATTTCCTTTATCATAAGGAAAATGCTTTATTAATTGGATTGATACTAGATCAACCCTTCATCTAGTGACACAGGATAGTTCAACTTCATGCAATCTTTTTCCCGCACCTTGTTAGCCGCGTCTATAAGTACGGCGTTATACGTGTCGACAACTCAAGCTGAAACAATCACCGATAGTAGTGTGCAGGAAATGCCCTCTATAGATCAATGCTTGATCGAGCCCGCTGCAGAAAACGAGACACAGCTACCCGCTCATGTTGAGTCAGATCGCTTAGAAGCTATCAATGGTGACAAGGCAATATACTCAGGTGACGTAGTCGTTACGCAAGGAAATAAGACCATCCTTGCAGATAACGTAACCCTGCACCAACAAGAAAATATCGTTGTAGCTGAAGGCAACGTAAACTTTAGTGATGGTCAAATCAAATCTATCTCAGACAGAGCGACCAATAATCTGACTACAGATGAAATGACGCTTGAGAACACCGATTACGAATTCCTTTGCGAGCCCGGTCGCGGAGATGCTGTTTATATAGCAAAAACAGGTAAAGCGGTTTATGAGATTGAAGATGGCTCCATTACCTCTTGCCCGATTGGCGATAATGCTTGGCGTCTAAGAGCATCGAGCATCAGTGTCGACCAAGACGAAGAACAAGCCACTTTTTATAATCCACGTTTTGAAATCCAAAGTGTTCCCGTCTTTTACTTACCTTACTTAACAGTACCGGTGGGTGATACACGTAAAACCGGTTTCTTGTACCCAACAGTTTCGTATGGTTCAAGCGATGGTTTTGAAGCTGAAATTCCTGTTTATTGGAACTTAGCACCAGACTACGATTTGGAAACTACCTTCAAGTACATGCAAGAGCGTGGCACTCAACTCAACAGTAAATTCAGATATTTAAGCGATTTTGGTTCCGGTAGTATCGAGTCTGAATATTTACCAGACGATCAAAAGTACACTGATCTAGGCGATCGTTGGGGTTTCCAACTAGAACATTCAGGAATATTCCAACAATCTTGGTTATTCGAAATTGATTACTCTAAAGTCAGTGATATTGACTACTTTTCGGACATGAGCTCAAATATCGGTAACCGTGAAGATGGACAACTGCTTCAAGAAGGGCAAGCAACATACCGTTCTCAAAATTGGGATGCGTCTGTACTTGTTCGAGACTTCCAAGTTCTTACCACCAGCAATAACTTGCCTTATCGTCTAATGCCACAACTCGAGTATAACTACTATGCTCCAGAGGTAATGGATTACCTAGATTTTGACTTAATCAGTCATATATCAATGTTCGATACCGACGCATCAGGCAAACCATCAGCCACTCGTGTTCACGTTGAACCTGGTATTACAATCCCAGTAGGTAACACTTGGGGCACTTGGACAACCGAAGCACGATTACTTGGTACATACTACCAACAGGATCTGAATGACATTGATAGTGAGTATGAAGATTTAGAGGAATCAGTAACACGTGTAATACCTGAGTTTAGAAGCCACGCAGGTATCGTTCTTGAACGTGATACAAAAATTGTAGGTAATTACACTCAAACACTCGAACCTCAAGTTCAGTACCTTTACGTGCCAGAAGAAGATCAAAGCGAAATTGGTCTTTACGATACAACACTACTACAGACTGATTACTATGGCTTATTCAGAAGCCGCAAATACAGTGGTGTAGACCGCATTGCGTCAGCAAATCAAATTAGCTATGGCGCATCATCTCGCTTTTTTGATGATGAGTACCGAGAGCGCTTAAACATATCTTTTGGTCAAATTTTCTATTTTGATAAAGATACAAAGCAAACTTTAGGCAACGAAGACTCCGCTGACAAAACTAATTATTCATCTTGGGCTATTGAAATGGACTTCAACTACGATGATTACCTTTTCTACCATGGCGGTGTGCAATACGACATTGATTCATCTTCGATGCAACTTGCTAACAGTACCATTGAGTACCGTTTTGCCGGCGGCTATATACAAACCAACTACCGCTACGTTACAGAAGAATATATTGAGGATAATGTAGGCGAAAGTATAAATGTTGGTTCAATAACTAGAGATGGTATCTCACAAGCAGGCTTACTTGGTGCTTACCAGATTTCGCGGAAGTGGAATGCCAGTGCTCAATATTTCTATGATTTAACCACACAAGAAAATCTAGAATGGTTGGCTCGCTTGAACTATAAATCGGATTGTTGGTATATCGGATTTACGTATAGTAACCAGCTGACAAATAACATTAGTGATCCAAATGTCACGCCTGAATATGAAAATAACTTTGGTGTGAATTTCGGTATTATCGGCTTTGGTACTAACTTAGGCTCTGATTCAGGCGCTGTTGGGGATAGCAGTTCTGATAACTCATTGAGCTACGGTCGCCCATTCTTCTTAAACAACTAATTTTCTTTACTGATAAGAAATCAGTAAATTTAAAGGATTACACATGACATTGTGGAAACGCACATTAATTGCTATTGCAGCGACTTGTACTTTATCAACAAGCTTTGCAGCACCGGTTGAGCTAGACAGCGTAAAAGTTATCGTTAACGAAGGCGTTATCTTACAAAGCGACATCGATGCTTCGATGAAGACACTGCGTGCCAACGCAAAAAAAAGCGGTCAAACACTGCCATCGCAAGATGTGCTCAATGAGCAAGTACTAGAAAAACTGATCATCGATACTATTCAAACTCAAGAAGCAGAACGTATCGGTGTTCGTATTGATGATGCTCGACTTGATCAAGCAATTGAAGGTATCGCTAAAGACAACAACCAAACGGTAGAACAACTTACCGCATCGGTTGCTGAAGAAGGCCTTAGCTACAATGCATTTCGAGAGCAAGTAAGAAAAGAGATTGCAGCAAGTGAAGCTCGTAACGCCTTAGTTCGTCGCCGTATCAATATTCTTCCTGCGGAAGTTGATAACCTAGCAGATATCTTAGCGCAAGAGACTAACGCGACCGTTCAATATAAAATTGGCCACATTCAACTGCGCTTTAATGATGACCAAACCAAAGAAGAGTTAGAAGCTCAAGCTACTGAACTGGTTGAAGAACTGAACTCAGGCAAAGATTTCAGCACCATGGCATATACTTACTCTAAGGGTCCTAAAGCGCTGCAAGGTGGTGATTGGGGTTGGATGCGTAAAGAAGAGATGCCAACCATTTTTGCTGACCAGATCAAAATGCAAAATAAAGGCAGCATCATCGGTCCTTTCCGTAGCGGTGTAGGTTTCCACATTCTAAAAATTGAAGATGTGAAAGGCTTAGAAACCGTAGCAGTAACGGAAGTGAATGCTCGTCATATCTTGATTAAGCCAACCGTAATCTTGAGTGACGATGGCGCGAAAGAACAACTTGAAGAGATCACGCGCCGCGTAAACACAGGTGAAGCGAGCTTTGGCGACCTTGCACAGCAATACAGCCAAGATCCAGGTTCTGCAGTACAAGATGGTGAGCTAGGCTACCAAACACCAGATTTGTATGTACCAGAATTCAAACACCAAGTAGAAACGCTACCAGAAGGCAAAATCAGTGCGCCATTCAAAACCGTACACGGTTGGCACATTGTTGAAGTACTAGACCGTCGCGAAGTCGACCGTACCGATTCAGCTTTGAAAAACAAAGCTTACCAAATTCTATTTAACCGTAAATTCAACGAAGAAGCTGGTGCTTGGCTACAAGAAGTAAGAGCAAGTGCCTTTGTTGAGATGGTTGAGGACGACCAAGATGACAACAACTAAACGTATTGTCATAACCGCAGGTGAACCAGCAGGGATAGGCCCAGATTTAACTTTGGCTCTATCTCAAGAAAGTTGGCCTCATCAACTCGTGGTTTGTGCTGATAAAACACTGCTATCCGAGCGAGCTAAAATTCTTGGTATCGAAGTCGATCTTCTGGACTACGATGCAAATGCAGCTAAGCAACCGCAACGCGCTGGCACACTGGTAGTGAAACACGTTCCACTTGCTGAAACGGCAGTTGCAGGTCAACTCAATGAGGCTAATGGTCATTACGTATTAAATACTTTAGAAACCGCAGCAATTGGCTGTATGAATGATGAATTTGATGCTATTGTCACCGGCCCCGTTCACAAGGGTGTAATTAACCGAGCTGGCGTTGCTTTTAGCGGCCATACCGAGTTCTTTGCAGAGAAGTCCAATACACCACTGGTGGTGATGATGTTGGCAACTGAAGGGCTGCGTGTTGCGCTAGTAACAACGCACATCCCACTAGCTTATGTATCTCAAGCTGTGACCGAAGACAGATTAGAGCAAATTATTGCTATTCTAAATAAAGACTTGGTTGAAAAATTTGCTATTGAGAAACCAACTATCTATGTGTGTGGCTTGAATCCACATGCTGGTGAAGATGGTTGTTTAGGGCGTGAAGAGATTGAAACTATCACCCCGACGCTAGAAAAAATTCGCCAAAAAGATGGCATCAATTTAGTTGGCCCATTGCCAGCAGACACCATCTTTAATGAAAAATATTTGCAAGATGCAGATGCTGTTTTAGGTATGTATCACGACCAAGTACTCCCGGTATTGAAATACAAAGGGTTTGGTCGCTCAGTGAACATCACGCTTGGCTTACCGTTTATTCGCACATCAGTCGACCACGGTACCGCCTTAGACTTGGCAGGGAAAGGCCAAGCCGATACAGGGAGCTTTAGAACAGCGCTCACGCACGCCATTGAATTAGTAGAGAAAAAGCAATGAGAAATGATGTCCACTTAGGGCACAAAGCGCGTAAACGTTTTGGTCAAAACTTCCTTAACGATCCATACATTATTGATGGCATCGTATCGAGTATTAACCCACTACCAGGTCAAAACTTGGTAGAGATCGGTCCTGGTCTAGGCGCAATTACTGAGCCTGTGGGTAAGCTTGTCGATAAATTTACTGTTATCGAATTGGATAGAGACCTTGCAGAACGTCTTCGTAACCATCCAGATCTTGCGGACAAGCTAACGATCCGTGAAGGCGATGCGATGAAGTTCGATTTCCAAGAACTGGTTAAGCCAAACAATAAGCTACGCATCTTTGGTAACTTGCCATATAACATCTCTACACCATTGATGTTCCACCTTTTTGAATTCCATAAAGACGTGCAAGACATGCACTTTATGCTTCAAAAAGAAGTGGTTAACCGTCTAGCTGCTGGCCCTGGCAGTAAAGCTTACGGTCGTCTTACTGTAATGGCTCAATACTACTGTAAAGTAACGCCTGTGTTAGAAGTTCCACCAACGGCCTTCGTTCCGCCACCGAAAGTAGACTCAGCAGTCGTGCGCCTACAGCCATACGAAGTGCTGCCTTATCCGGCAAAAGATCTGAAATGGCTAGATCGCGTCTGTCGTGAAGGCTTTAACCAACGTCGTAAAACAGTTCGTAACTGCTACAAGAGCTTAATCGATAAGGAAGTGCTTGAAGAGCTAGGTATCAACCCAAGCATGCGTCCTGAGAACTTAACACTCGAGCAGTTTGTCGACATGGCAAACTGGTTGTACGACAGTCATAACGCTGACAAATAAATAAAAAAGGCTCCTACACTTCGGTTAGGAGCCTTTTTTATGTAATACTTTAATTACATTAAGTATATCAACAACAAAAGGTGCGAATATGGATATATCTACGCCTTGTATCAAATGCCAGGTTCACTCTAAGTACATAGAAGAACAATCTGAGCCAACGAAGAATCGTTATGTCTTCGCCTACATTATTACCATCAAAAATCTAAGTAAAACAACGGTGCAACTTATGTCTCGCCGCTGGTTAATTACCGACTCTAACGGCAAGCAGCTCACCATTGAGGGTGATGGTGTAGTTGGCCAACAACCCGTGATTGAAGCCAACGACGAGTACACCTACACAAGTGGTACGGTCATCGAAACCCCTGTTGGCGTTATGCAAGGTCACTATGTGATGACCGATAACAAGGGCATTGATTTTATTACCGAAGTTGACCCATTCAGACTCGCAATCCCTAATATTCTTAATTAGCCGTACATCCGTATCTACAGGAAATTATTGTGTCGAATTACATTGTCGGAGACATCCAAGGGTGCTTCGACGAACTTCAAGGACTACTTGAAAAAATTAACTTTGATAAACACCAAGATACTTTATGGGTCGCCGGAGACTTAGTTGCTCGAGGCCCTAAATCATTGGAGACGTTACGCTTTATTCGTAACCTTGGTGACGCAGCTAAGGTTGTATTAGGCAACCACGACTTACATCTTCTGGCGGTGTCCTTAGGACTATTTCCAGCGAAACCAAAAGATAAGACTCAAGCGATTCTTGATGCTGAAGATCGTGAACTGCTAATCGAATGGTTAAGACAACAGCCTTTGCTTCAAGAACACCCAGAGTTCGTGATGTGCCATGCGGGTATCTCACCGCAGTGGAATCTAGAAAGAGCACGTGTTGAAAATCGAGAGATCGTATCCTTGTTAAAGTCCGATAAATGGCAATGGCTAATCGAAAACATGTACAGCAACGCGCCTGATTTATGGCATCAGGATTTACATGATATTGAGCGCTATCGCTATGCGATCAATAGCCTGACAAGAATGCGTTTCTGTTTTGAAGATGGCCGTCTCGACATGGCATGTAAGCTACCACCGAATGAGATTACCGATGAACCATTAGTGCCATGGTTTGACCTTCCGCAACGCATAAAGCTCGATAAAACCGTTGTTTTTGGACACTGGGCTGCGCTTGAAGGCTATAACGGAAAAGACGTAATTGGACTTGATACTGGATGCGTCTGGGGAGGTGAATTGACAATTCTTCGCTGGGAAGATAAACAGTTTTTCACTCAGAAAGCGCTATAAAGATACGAGAAACTTGCGCTACCTTGGTAGGGTAACGCAAGCATTTTTCAGAGACTAGCTATTGATAACCACAGTTAACGCTCGAGAATCACAAACTCCATGTTGTGTTTGTTTTTCTCGTCAGCTTGATAGCTCTCGTTAAAGCTCTGCTTCCAACCTTCACCCCAGTCAGGAAATTGTGTATCTCCATCGACGGCGAAATCGATGTAAGTCAGATACAACTTGTCCGCTTTAGGTAAGCAGCTCTCATAAATAGAGCCGCCACCAATGATCATCACCTCTTCAACATCACTGAGTAGCTCTAGAGCCTGTTCAATAGAAGTTACCGTCGTTACACCTTCAATCTTTAAACTCTCATCACGGCTGATTACGACATTCAACCGACCCGGCAAAGGGCGTCCAATAGAATCGTAGGTCTTACGTCCCATCACGACTGGTTTACCCATAGTCGAGCGTTTAAACCATGCAAAATCCGCAGGTAAATGCCAAGGCATCTGATTGTCTTTACCAATTATACGGTTGTTTGCCATTGCCGCTATCATGCTGATGATCATAAATCGAAAGTCCTGTCCCTAAAAAGAAAATTAACGCTAAACGATAGGTCTACGGCGATAGAATAACAGCCCTGGCACAGCTAAGCCAACCGCCAACCCTGCGATAATGAACATCGATTTTAAAAAGTTCTCCATCAACATTGCCAACAACTCAGGCGTGTAGCCTGCCCTGTTAATCTCCACCATCGCAATCATCGCCTTGAAGGCGAACACACCTGGCACCATAGGAATTAGAGCTGCAACCGTAAACACCTTCGGATGTGCTAACAGTTTATGTGACCAATGAACCCCTATCATACCAACCACGGTTGCGGCGAAGAACGTCGCCCATTCGATTGGAATACCAAAGTGCATCATCAGATACCGGCTACCATGACCGATAGAACCACCGAGTGCACAATAAATTAAAGCACGTTGCGGAACGTTAAACACCAATGCAAACCCAACCGCAGGAATAGCGGCGAAAAACATATCGTTGAGCAGACCTAAAAACAGTTCGAAAATACTCATTAGCTTGCCCACCCCCAAACATCTGATAGACTCATCGCCGCGACAATGCCCAAGCTCGTCGCCAGAGTTAATAAGCTGGCCATGGTAAAGCGCGCTAACCCCATATTAATATGGCCTTTAAGCATATCAGCGACGGAGTTAATCAGAGGAAAACCAGGTACTAACATTAATACAGATGAAGCCATCACGATCGTGGGTTGGCCGCCAATATTGTAAAGTACGGCTTGAGCTGAAATGGTCGTGGTAACGAATGCTGTGATAGCAAAGTTTAATAGCGGATTGAAATGGCGGTGCCCAATCTCTTGCCTGACGATCATACCGCAAGCTGAAGCAATAAAAGTCATCATGAAGACTTGCCAGTCTCCGCCCGCAAGGTGGCTAAAAGAGGCGCACGACAACCCTATCATCACAACCACTAACCAACGGTTGTAGCGCTCGGGGCTGATGTTTTGAATCTTTTTATACGCCAAATCATAATCGAGAATTCCCTTCTCCATCATGATGCAAATGCGTTGAATGTCGGTGATAACCTGCATGTTAATGCCACGATCAGCACAACTTCGAGTAGTGGTAATACAGTGATCATCCATTACGGTAGTTACAACAAGCGCATTGGCTGACAGTGCGACTTCAACCTCATTCACCCCACAAGCAATACCGATGCGACGCATGATATCGCCGACCAGTGTGCTCTCTGCCCCGTGCGCCAATAACATTTGTCCTGATTGAGCGACGAGTCTTGAGATCGCTCTTTGCTTTGATGCCATGATTTCCTTCCCATAGGCGTTAATTATCTAAAGATAAATTTTGCATAAAAAACAGTAAGACGTCATGATTTAGATACAAAAAAACCGCAATTTTCATTGCGGTTTAATAAAACTATCAGTGTACTTGTAAGAAGCGACCGATGCGTTATGAGAAACTAAGAGGATTAGTCACGAACATAGATAACATGGCCGTCATCCTCTTCGTCATCCCAATCGTCCCAATCGTCGTCATCTTCAGTAACGACATTCTTACCGCTCATCGCATCTTTATGGTAGTCATCCCACATAAAGTCTACTTTTTCTTCTTCTTCAACTTCTACAACTTCACGAGGTAGGTTTTCCATAAACTCACCTAGTTTGAAGCAAAGATCTTTGGTGCCGATTTTATTCACAGCAGAGATCTTGAAGTACTCGCCTTCCCAGCCCAAAGCATCGATGATTTCTTGAATCTTTTCGTCTGCTTCGTCTTCTGGCATTAGGTCAACTTTATTGAACACTAACCAGCGAGGTTTTTGTGAAACTTTTTCACTGTATTGCTCAAGCTCATCGATGATCGTTAGTGCATTCTGAATAGGATCAGATTGATCGATCGGCATAATGTCGATCATATGCAGAAGAACACGACAACGCTCAAGGTGCTTAAGGAATCGGATACCAAGGCCAGCGCCATCAGCTGCGCCTTCGATTAGTCCTGGGATATCGGCAACAACGAAGCTCTTTTCAGGGACAACACTTACCACACCCAAGCTTGGGATCAAAGTAGTGAACGGGTAATCAGCCACTTTTGGTTTCGCAGCAGATACTGAACGAATAAAAGTAGATTTACCTGCGTTTGGTAGGCCAAGCATACCAACGTCAGCTAATAAAAGAAGCTCTAAACGCAGTTCACGAACTTCGCCTTTAGTACCCATTGTCTTTTGACGAGGAGCGCGGTTAACAGACGATTTAAAACGCGTGTTACCAAGACCGTGCCAACCACCTTTACCAACCATTACTTTCTTGCCGTGTTCAGCAACTTCAGCAACGATTTCGTTGGTGTGGATATCAACTGCACGCGTACCAACTGGTACTTTCAGCGTAATGTCTTTACCACGTTTACCAGTACAGTTACCGCCGCGACCATTCTCGCCACGCTCTGCATTGTAAAAACGTTGGAAACGGTAATCGATCAGTGTGTTTAAGTTCTCATCCGCTTGGATGTAAACATCACCGCCGTCACCACCGTCACCGCCATCAGGACCACCTTTAGCGACGAATTTTTCGCGCCAAAAGCTAACTGTACCATTACCGCCATCACCGGCTTCTATTTTTACTACCGCTTCATCAACGAATTTCATTTTTTAACTCCGCACTTACGTTGCGTTACCACTCATCAAGGAGTGATATAAATTCTAGCAGATCCGTGTTTAGATCGATCACCTAAGATCTAGGCCGACCTGCAACCAAGGAACAAATAAGGAGAGGTTCTTTGCTTCTTATTTCTTAAAAACAAACGGCTTCTTAAAAACTAATCTGTTTATCAAAAAATAAAACGGCTTCTCAAAACCAAAACAAGAGCGTCTGCTTTTTTATTCTTGCTATAAATAAAAAACCCTGCCGAATCGGCAGGGCTTTTGAATTCAGCTTGAAAGCTAATAAAATAATCTAGTTAAAGATTAAATTACTCAGCTTCGATGCTTACAAACTTACGGTTTTTAGGACCTTTAACAGCAAATTTCACTTTACCTTCAGTAAGAGCGAAAAGAGTGTGGTCTTTACCGATGCCAACGTTTGTGCCAGCGTGGAACTTAGTACCACGTTGACGAACGATGATGTTACCTGCAAGAACAGATTCACCACCAAAACGCTTAACACCAAGACGTTTGCTTTCTGAATCGCGGCCGTTATTAGTAGAACCGCCAGCTTTTTTATGTGCCATTGTTAAACTCTCCTAATACTTAAGCGTTAATGCCAGTGATTTTCACTTCAGTGAACCACTGACGGTGACCAGCTTGCTTACGCGAGTGCTTACGACGACGGAACTTAACGATTTTTACTTTATCGCCACGACCGTGTTGTACTACTTCTGCAGTAACCTTGCCACCTTCAACAAGAGGTGCACCAACAGCGATTTCTTCGCCGTTAGCAACAAGAAGAACTTTATCAAATTCAACAGTTGCACCAGTTTCAACGTCTAATTTCTCTAAACGAAGTGTTTGACCTTCGCTTACTCGGTGTTGTTTGCCACCAGATTGGAAAACAGCGTACATATTTTACTCCGCTTTTTCCGCACAGCCTATGGTTGTTAATTGTACAACTCGGGTGTGCGCTAAACTAATCAATAGGGCGCAGATTCTACGGGAATCATGGCGCTATGACAAGCCATATTTTTAAAAAATTGGCGAAAACCTGTTCGCCAAAGAAAAGTGCGGCAATCATGCCCTTTAGCGATGTATTAATCAACGTTTTTTAGTGTATTATTCAACAATTAAATACAACGTATAAGCCTTACAGGGTCTAACTTCAGCCGGATGAACAATGGATTTTAAAGCTATCCAAACGCTTACTGCCAATGATATGGCAAAAGTGAATGAAACAATTCAAGCCCAACTTAATTCTGACGTAAGTTTAATCAACCAGCTTGGTTTTTATATCGTTAGCGGTGGTGGCAAACGCCTACGCCCTTTGCTTGCTCTTTTATCTGCTCGCGCACTTGGATATCAAGGTGAAGCTCATATCACCTCTGCAGCCTTTATCGAGTTTATTCACACCGCAACCCTGCTTCACGACGATGTTGTCGATGAATCAGACATGAGACGCGGTAAAGCGACGGCCAATGCCGCTTTTGGTAATGCCGCTAGCGTTTTGGTGGGTGACTTTATCTACACACGCTCATTCCAAATGATGACAACGCTAGGATCTTTAAAGATCCTTGAGCTAATGAGTGAAGCGGTAAACGTGATTGCCGAGGGTGAAGTTCAACAATTAATGAACTGCAATAACCCAGACACCACAGAAGAAAGCTACATGCAGGTGATCTACTCTAAGACTGCTCGTTTGTTCGAAGCTGCGACCCAAATCGGTGCGATTCTTACTGAGTCATCACCAGAGATCGAAACAGCAATGCAGAACTATGGTAAATACCTAGGCACCGCTTTCCAACTGATTGACGATGTGATGGATTACACTGCAGATGGTAAAGAGATGGGTAAAAACGTTGGTGACGATCTAGCCGAAGGCAAACCAACACTGCCTCTACTTTACGCAATGCATAATGGCTCTCCTGAACAAGCAAGCATGATTCGTGAAGCGATTGAGAAAGCGAACGGCATGGAACGTCTTGACGATATTATGGCTGTAATGAAAGAGACAGGCTCTTTAGAGTACACAACAAATAAAGCCTACGAAGAGGCCGATAAAGCCATCGCTGAGCTTTCTGTACTTCCTGACTCTGAATATAAGCAAGCGTTAACCACGCTCGCACACTTGGCTGTTAAACGCAGCAAGTAAGCAGGTTAATAGACAACTCGCTTCTAGCTTCTATATAAATAACAAAAAAGAGCAATGGCTCTTTTTTTTGGTTTTGAACAAATATTTGTAAGAGAGCCAAGGTTCAATATCGGCTCGCTTCTAATGATAGTGGCAGTTGAGCTTCAATTTCTTCAAGCTCTTCCATTGGCACTGCGTATTGCTCATGCCCGTTGTAAGTCTCTACCAAGGCATACTGCTCTTGCTCATCAATTACCAATACTTTTCCTAAGTGCCCCAAATATTCGACATTCATACCCTTCTGAACAGTAGCCATAACATTTACCTTCACCTTGGTTGTGGAGGTGTATACGAGTAGCTTGAACTTCAGGATCAAAAAAGCCGATCATAATGACCGGCCCTTATTAATTAGCTTTAGGCTGAGTTAAATAGCGTCTCGCTTATTTAGCGAATTCAACACCAATCTCGATGTCGCCATTTAGCGTCTCAAGCATGCTATCTAAAGCGTTACGTTCGAAGTCACTCAGCTCACCGTAGCTAAGGATCGCTTCAGCGCCCTCTTTGCCTAGTTTAACTGGCTGTGCGAAGAATGGAGCGTGCTCGCCTTCACCTTCAACGTATGCACATTCAATCACGTTTTCTTCACCTTGAAGTGCTTTAACTAGTGCAAGACCGAAACGACAAGCCGCTTGACCCATAGACAGTGTCGCACTGCCGCCGCCAGCTTTAGCTTCTACTACTTCTGTACCTGCATTTTGGATGCGAGTCGTTAGTGCTGCGATTTCCTCGTCAGTGAACTCTACACCTTCAACTTGAGAAAGTAGAGGAAGAATCGTTACGCCTGAGTGGCCACCGATAACAGGAACACGGATGTCGCCTGGATCTTTGTCTTTTAGTTCAGCAACGAACGTTTCAGAACGAATCACATCAAGAGTCGTAATACCGAATAGACGACGCTTGTCGTAAACGCCCGCTTTCTTCAGTACTTCAGCCGCGATTGGCACTGTTGTGTTTACTGGGTTCGTGATGATACCAACACAAGCAGTCGGACAAGTAACTGCGATTTTCTCTGCAAGAGACTTAACAATGCCAGCGTTCACATTGAAAAGATCCGCACGATCCATACCAGGCTTACGAGCAACACCCGCTGAAATAAGTACAACATCCGCACCTTCTAGTGCTGGTGTTGGATCTTCACCCGCGTAACCTTTGATCGAAACAGGCGTTGGGATATGGCTAAGATCGGCAGCAACACCCGGTGTTACCGGAGCGATGTCGTAAAGTGCAAGATCTGAACCAGCAGGTAGGCGGTTCTTAAGTAGTAGGGCTAGGGCTTGACCGATGCCACCAGCGGCACCAATAACAGCTACTTTCATTGTTATTCTCCTTGAGAGCTTTCTCTTATAGATTCTTTGTAGGGTAATTCTTGAGCTAAATCTAAGTTAAAAAACTATATTAATCACAAAGTGATTACAATCAATTAACGCTAGCTTTGCGACTTCGCGCAAGTCAATAAAACCGTGCTACACAGCAAGTTCGCATTATGGCGATAATCGACTGAAATAACAAAATAAGTCGTCGCAAATAACACATTATTCTATTAAATATTTACAGTGATATGACTAACAAATTACAGGGATGTTTTGGCTAAAATTGAATATGTATGCGAGAATATGCAAACATCTTTGTTAATGAATAAGAATGACATATGCGCAATACAGAAAAGCAAGACAACTTAGTTCGTGCATTTAAAGCCTTACTAAAAGAAGAACGTTTTGGCTCACAAGGCGAAATTGTTGATGCTCTAAAACACGAAGGTTTTGAAAGCATCAACCAGTCTAAAGTCTCGCGTATGTTAACCAAGTTTGGTGCCGTTCGAACTCGTAACGCAAAAATGGAGATGGTTTACTGTCTTCCTGCTGAGCTTGGTGTTCCGACCGTTTCTAGCTCTCTAAGAGAATTAGTACTAGATATTGACCACAACAATGCATTGGTGGTGATACACACAGGTCCTGGTGCGGCGCAGCTGATTGCTCGTTTATTAGACTCACTAGGTAAGTCGGAAGGTATACTGGGCGTAGTCGCAGGTGATGATACTATCTTCATTACCCCAACGTTATCGGTTACCACTAAGCAACTGTTTGATTCAGTGTGTGAACTGTTTGAATACGCAGGATAATTGATCGCTGTTTCATAACTATCAGCCTTATTAATGGATCACGAGTATCTATTTGCTTCGTGATCCAAATCACATCCTAGAATATCCATACCTCCCTTCCAAAATCACACTAAACCATTGATTTTAAAAACTCAGTAGCAAATCAAACACGAGATCAAGACATCATTTGTTAGATTTTTTAGCTATATCTTTTAACATTCGAGTAATTTTCTGCCAATTTTTGATATTATTCAGCCACTTTTTCATCACATGGATTGAAAAAGGTGCCGTTTCCAAATAGGAAACTCCTGAAGCAACTACACTTGTTTCAGGGTTAATAATGAATAAAGGAAGGGAAATTCATGGCATTTACCAAACTTATTAAAGTTGGTGCTATTGCAGCTGCTGTAATGGGCGCTGGCGCTGTTAACGCTCAAGAGTTCATCACGATTGGTACTGGTTCAGTTACGGGTGTTTACTACCCAACTGGTGGTGCGATTTGTAAGCTAGTGAACAAGGGCCGCAAAGACCACAACATTCGTTGTTCTGTAGAGTCTACTGGTGGTTCAATCTACAACGTTAACACCATCCGTGCTGGTGAACTAGATTTCGGTGTTGTTCAATCGGACTGGCAATACCACGGCTACAACGGTACAAGTAAGTTCAAAGATCAGGGCGAATACAAGAAACTTCGCGCGATGTTCTCTCTACATACAGAACCGTTCAACATCATCGCTCGTACTGATGCTGGCATCAACAATGTGTCTGACCTAGCAGGTAAGCGTGTAAACATTGGTAACCCAGGTTCTGGTGACCGTGCAACGATGGGTGTTGTAATGGACGCTATGGGCTGGACTAACGACAGCTTCAAGCTTGCTTCTGAACTTAAAGGTTCTGAGCGTTCACAAGCACTTTGTGATAACAAGATTGATGCATTCATCTACATGGTTGGTCACCCGAACGGATCAATCAAAGAAGCAACAACGTCTTGTGATGCAAAACTGGTTTCAGCAACAGGTCCACAGATCGACAAGATCGTAGCTGAAAACCCATACTACGCTTACAGCACAGTTCCTGCTGGTATGTACCGTGGTACTGACGCTGACGTAAACAGCTTCGGTGTTGCAGCTACTATGGTAACAACTTCAGACGTTTCTGAAGAAGTTGCATACAACGTTGCTAAGGCAGTATTTGAAAACTTTGACACTTTCAAACGCCTACACCCAGCATTTGCTAACCTGAAAAAAGAAGACATGGTTAAAGCGGGTATCTCTATCCCTCTTCACCCAGGCGCAGCAAAATACTACAAAGAAGTGGGCCTTCTAAAGTAACTCTACTTTAAGCCTACTACACCAATAAGGAGGCTAGCCCTCCTTATTGGCTTTTCACGTTTTATAAAAATAATTTAAGTGAAAAGAACAGCCCTTTAAGTTTCTCCAATTTGGAGGACTTACCTTCGTATCAAGCCTAAGACAAAGACGAGCAAAAAACGCATTTCCCTATCCATTCACTACACTAGATAGGAAAGAAATAACGTCTCGTTGTTCGTAAGAAAGGCAGACCATCAATAATAAGGATAAAGTACATGACGCAGACAACATCACCGTCTCCAGATGTGCAAGAAATGGTGGCACAATCAGACACTGGTGCGCGTAGCCCTCGCGGTATCCAAGGCCGTATTTTATGGTTTGTGCCTCTATGTTGGTCACTGTTCCAACTTTGGTATGCATCTCCGCTGCCGTTCATTTTTAACTTCGGAATTTTAAACGATACCGAAGCTCGAGCAATTCACCTTACCTTTGCTATTTTCCTAGCATTTACCGCTTATCCAGCTATGAAGAACTCGCCGCGGGACCATATCCCGGCAGTCGACTGGGTATTAGCGCTTGTAGGTAGTTTTTCAGCTTCTTATATCTATATTTTCTACACTGAACTTGCCGGTCGTTCTGGTGCTCCCACAACATTTGATATTGTTGCAGCGGTGTTCGGTATGGTTCTACTGCTTGAAGCAACACGACGCGCTTTAGGTCCACCTCTTATGGTTGTGGCGGCAGTATTCCTACTTTACACCTTTGGTGGCCCTCACATGCCAGACGTTATTGCCCACAAAGGTGCGAGCCTGAACAAGGCAATGTCGCACCTGTGGCTAACAACTGAGGGGGTATTCGGTGTAGCGCTTGGCGTATCAACGTCATTCGTATTCTTGTTTGTACTGTTTGGTGCAATGCTAGAACGTGCTGGCGCCGGTGCTTACTTTATTAAAGTTGCATTCTCACTGCTTGGTCACATGAAAGGCGGCCCAGCGAAAGCAGCCGTTGTCGCATCAGGTCTGTCTGGTTTGGTATCAGGTTCATCTATCGCGAACGTGGTAACCACGGGTACCTTTACTATCCCGCTAATGAAGCGTGTTGGTTTCCCGGGCACAAAAGCCGGTGCGGTAGAAGTCGCGGCTTCAACCAATGGTCAATTAACACCACCTATCATGGGTGCAGCAGCCTTCTTGATGGTTGAGTATGTGGGCATTTCGTATGTAGAAGTAATCAAAGCCGCGCTACTGCCCGCTCTGATCTCTTACATCGCTCTGATTTACATTGTTCATCTAGAAGCATGTAAAGCAGGTATGACTGGCCTACCTCGTCGCCACACACCAACTATCGTACAAAGCTTACTGTCTTTCACGGGTACCATTTTAGGTCTGTGTGTCATCAGCGCCGCGGTTTACTACGGTGTGGGTTGGACGAAAGATGTCTTTGGCGATGCGGCAACACCAATCGTAACTGTGGCGCTATTGATCGCTTATGTTGCTCTGGTTCGCGTATCTGCAAAATACGCAGCTGAAGGCGGCATGGAAATCGATGCTGATCTAAAAGAAGTTCCGGATCCGGGGCCAACGATTAAATCTGGTTTGCACTTCCTACTGCCTATCGTAGTACTTGTTTGGTGTTTAACAGTTGAACGTTTCTCTCCAGGTCTGTCGGCATTCTGGGCGACCGTGTTCATGATCTTCATTCTGATCACTCAGCGTCCGTTAATGACTCTGATGAACAAATCAGACGATCTTGCAGAGCAAACTAAAGCTGGCTTCGTTGATCTCGCAGAGAGCTTGGTTTCAGGCGCACGTAACATGATTGGTATCGGTGTCGCGACAGCGGCTGCAGGTACGGTTGTAGGCGTGGTGACTCTAACGGGTATCGGTCTAGTAATGACGGACTTCGTTGAGTTTATCTCAGGCGGTAGCATCATTCTTATGTTGCTATTCACTGCAGTAATCAGCTTGATCTTAGGTATGGGCTTGCCAACAACGGCGAACTACATCGTTGTATCAACGCTGATGGCTCCGGTAATCGTGACCCTAGGCGCTGCGCACGGCTTGATCATTCCATTGATTGCGGTTCACTTATTCGTGTTCTACTTCGGTATTCTTGCAGATGACACACCTCCGGTAGGTCTGGCAGCCTTTGCGGCCGCCGCGATTGCGAAATCCGACCCAATTCGTACAGGTATTCAAGGTTTTACCTATGATATCCGTACCGCAATTCTACCTTTCATGTTCATCTTCAATACTCAACTACTACTGATGGGCATTGATTCTTGGTGGCACTTAGCACTAACGATTTTCTCATCTGTGACTGCGGTACTTATCTTCGCAGCTGCAACACAAGGTTGGTGGTTCACCAAGAACAAGTGGTGGGAAACGGTGCTGCTTATTGCATTAACCTTCACTTTCTTCCGCCCTGGCTTCTGGTGGGACATGATTTACCCAGAGAAAGTTCTTTCACCTGGAGTTGAGATTGCTCAAATCACGGAAAAGCTGGATGTGGGACAATCACTTGAACTTAGAGTGGGTGGCGAAAACTTAGAAGGTGACTATTCTGAACAGACAGTTCGCCTGCCGTTTGAAGATTCTGCGACCTCAAGTGAAGATCGTATTGCCTCTATGGGTCTAATGCTGACTGAATCAGAAGGCAAGATGATTGTTGATATGGTTGAGTTCGGTAGCCCAGCAGAAGCGGCTGGTATTGATTTCGATTGGGAAATCAAATCCGTTATCCAAGATGCAGATCGACCAATGAAAGAGTGGGTATTCTTACCAGCTCTGATCATTTTGATTGGTTTAGCGATGAACCAAAGAAGACGTGCTCGTAAGGATGAGATTAGCGCGTAATGGATAAGGCTGAGTAGTGCTTAGCGCTATTTGGCTTTATTACATGGAAAGGATAATTACAGTGCTAAGTGGAAGCTTAGCGCTGATTAAAAAGAGACGAATACATGTATAGACAAATCCTTGTTCCCGTTGATCTTAACGACAAAGGCTTTTCTGATAAAGCAGTCGAGCTAGCGGTATGGCACGCGAAACACAGCAATGCTGAAGTCCACATTCTGAACGTCCTACCAGGCATTCACATGTCGATGGTGGCGTCTTACTTCCCGAAAGATGCAGCGAACCAAATGAAGCTTGATGTGAAAAATCAGCTCAAAGAGTTTGCTGACAAGCACATTGACGATGAAGTGGTGTATAAAGTTCACGTTGCCGAAGGCAAGACTTACACAACGATTCTAGATTACGCAGAAAAACTGGGCGCTGACCTTATCGTGATGCCTAGCCATAAGCGTTCGAAAATCGACAAAGTTGTGCTTGGTTCTGTTGCAAGCAAAGTGGTACAGAACTCACCAATCAATGTATTGGTAGTTAAGCCGCAAGGCTAAATCACTTAATCGACACAACGATCTAAAAAGGTTGGCCTAAAAGCCAACCTTTTTTGTTTTTCGTTCACGCAATTTAATTCTTCAATCAACTCACTAAGTTCTGCGGATTACCCGCAACAAACCCATCAATATTGTCGATTAAGATATCAGACAGCTTTTGAATTGAACTGTCACTGCCCCACGCAACATGAGGTGTCAGCAATAAGTTAGGTAGGTGACTGTTAGCTAAGAGTGGGTTCGAGTTGTCTGCAGGCTCTTGTGTAAACACGTCCATGCCCGCACCTGCGATCTCATTACCTTTCAAAGCTTCAACCAAAGCTTGTTCATCGACAAGCCCACCACGGCCAGCATTAATTAACACCGCACTTGGTTTCATCATTGCTAGCTCTCGCTGTGAAATCAGATTACGGGTCGCTTCAGTCAATGGACAATGCAAGCTGATCGCATCGGCTTGCTTCAATACCGTATCAAAAGGCAGATACCCCTCTCGACAAGACTCCGCCCCTTTTCGCTCAGCAAAAATCACCTTCATACCTATCGCTTTAGCCAGTATCGCAGTCGCTTGGCCTAAGCTGCCACTACCGATTAAGCCCAATGTGCTGCCTGCAATATCTTGAATCGGATGTGTAAAAAAACAGAACTGCTTGTCCTTTTGCCACTCCCCGACTTCAATGTCTTGATGATAACCAACAAGGTTTCGTTTTAGCGTAAACAGCATAGCAATCACATGTTCAGGAACCGATTGAGTCGCATAACCTTGTACGTTTGTCACTGCAATGTTTTTAGATTTGCAGTATTCCACATCGACATTATTGACACCGGTCGCTGAAACCGCGATCAACTTGAGTTTTTTCGCACCAGCGAGATTCGACTCATTGAGCACTACCTTGTTAGTGATCACCACATCAGCTTCTTCAACTCGCTCTGATACTTGCTCAGGAGCTGTGAAATCATACTCTACCCATTCATGCTCAAAGCTCAGAGGCTTTAAATGAATTTGAGATGGGATAGTCGCTCTATCGAGAAACACAACATTCAGCGTTGGCATTCTTCTTCCTTGGTTAGATCTATGAATCAGTCCATTCTAAGCTTTTAGCTTACTGTAGTCTGGAAGCTCAAGCGCAATTTCAAAGTGCTGTTCGATTTGTGGGGATGCTTGAGGATAAAAGTCACAGGGAACAAAGGCTTTAAACAACTGATTATTCGCTGGATGATAAAAGCTCAGCTCACACGCATGCAAAGCCAACCTATCACTGTATTCAAATGCTTCTGATGTTGCGTAAAACTCATCGCCCACAATCGGTGCGCCTATTTCCATGCAATGCACTCTCAATTGGTGAGAACGCCCGGTAATTGGCAGTAACTTAAGTAAAGTCGTTTGGAGTTCTTGCTGTTCTACCACATAACGAGTCTGTGATGATTTACCATCCTCGAAACACACTTTTTGCTTCGGCCGGTTTGGCCAATCGCAAATAAGAGGGAGGTCAATCAAACCTTCTGCTTCTTCTACTGAACCCCATACTCGGGCGTAATAGAGTTTGTGTGTCAGTCGATATTGAAACTGCTTCTTCAAATGACGCTCAGCTTGTTTGTGTTTAGCGAGCAGCATCAAGCCTGATGTCGACATATCCAAGCGATGCACCACCTGAATATCTGAAAAATCCACGACTAGGCGACTCCACATACTGTCGTAATGCTCTGGTAACCTCCCAGGAACTGAAAGTAAGCCAGCAGGTTTATTCACCACAAGAATATCGTCATCTTGATACACAATATCAATCCAGGGGTCACGCGGTGGTGCGTAATGTTCTAACGCCATTCTAGCCTCTAGTTACTGTTAAATAATAATTTATGGTCAAGTTGTTTATTAAAAAATACAATTAAAGTCTTTTTTGTACATAAAAGTTGACGACCTTACAAAACATGGTATTGATAGGGGAACGGAAAATAAGAAGTCAGCATCAAAGGAAAAATGATGGAAAGTACGGTTAAAACTACAACAACAAAAGCACAAACCTCTGCTCCCCTATCAACGTTAATTCGGTCTCTTGGCCCAGGTATTATGATGGCAGCAGCTGCTGTGGGAGGTTCACATTTAGTTGCATCCACTAAAGCTGGTGCGATATATGGCTGGCAACTTGCCGCTCTTATTATCCTCGTGAACCTGTTTAAGTACCCGTTCTTTAAAGCCGGCATCCAATATACATTGGGAACGGGTCAAAGCTTGGTGGAAGGTTACTCTAACTTAGGTCGCCCTTACCTTGTGATCTTTTCTATTTTGAGTGCTATTTCAGCCGTTGTGAATACCGCAGCCTTACTGTTATTCAGTGCAAGCTTACTTAGCTACTTTGTTCCTTTTGATTTGGCCACCAGCACATTGTGTATGATCGTTTTAGCGACATGCTTAATCATTCTATTCGCCGGCCATTATCGCGCTCTCGACACGCTATCTAAATCGATCATGGCGATACTGACCATCACAACCTTAGCTGCAGTCGCCATTGCTATCGGCTCTCCAGTCGAACCTGATGCTGCTTTTGTTCCACCGTCGCCTTGGTCATTGGCTGCTATTGGTTTTATCGTGGTGACCATGGGTTGGATGCCTGCGCCTATCGAAATATCAAGCATCACCTCTATGTGGCTAAAAAGCCAAAAAGAGAAGCAGGAAGTGACCGCACAATCAGCGCTGTTCGACTTTAACGTTGGCTACATTGGTACGGCGCTGCTTGCTTTAGTATTCGTTGCGTTAGGCGCGCTAGTACTTCACGGTTCGGGAGTTGAACTGTCTCGCTCCGGTGTTGGCTTTACTCATCAATTGGTCGGCATCTACGCTTCGACAATTGGTGAATGGTCTCGTCCATTAATCGCTCTGATCGCATTCTTCTGTATCTTTGGCAGCACCATTACCGTTATCGATGGTTATTCACGCGTGCTTGCTGAATCACAACGTCTATTGCTTAAAAAAGAAAGCAGCCCAAAAATGCTACAGGGTTGGATCGTCATCGTCTCTCTCGCAGCACTCTCCATCGTGATGTTCTTCAGTGCTGCTTTAATGCCTATGCTTGATTTCGCGATGGTACTTGCTTTTGCAACTACGCCATTCTTCGCATTGCTTAACTTCATCTTAGTCAGTAAAACAAAGCTTCCAAAAGCGCTCGCGATTGGCACTAAGCTAAAATGGTTGTCTGTCGCAGGTCTTATTTACCTATTTGGTTTCCTAGCCGTATTTGTTTGGTGGAAATGGTTAATGTAATTTCTTTGCCATTGCACGTTTCAACAATCAAAACACCTTTCAAATACTAGATAAAAAGAAGGCCTTCATCATGAAGGCCTTCTTTTGTTAAAGCATTTACTAATTCAAAACTAGTTGTGAGAAACCACTATCAAACGTAGTGAATCTAATTGAACCTGAGCTTTGCTGATGTAACCTGTCAGTGCATTGATTTGAGCTTCGATAACCTCTAGCTCTTCATCACGAATATTAGGGTTCACGGCTTTAAGCGCTTGTAGACGCTCTAATTCACCGTTCAGGTTAGTCTGCATATCTCGTTGAGCCTGTTCACGCACTTCTTCCACTTTAGGAAGTACGTGCGTCTCACCCGCTTCAATTAGCTTGTGAATCTCACCTTGTACCGAGTTCACTAGCTTGCTCGCTAAGTGACGGTTTACTGGGCTTAGTTGACGGTTAAAGCTGTCGAACTCAACCTGAGCAGATAAATCGTTACCACGGCCATCCATCATCAAACGAATTGGCGTCTTAGGTAAGAACTGGCTGATACCGCTGCGCTTTGGCGCTTGCGCATCCACAAGGTAAACCAACTCAAGCAGGATAGTACCCACTGGCAGCGCTTTGTTTTTCAGCAATGATACCGCTGATGCACCCACACCTTCACTCAGTAGCAGATCAATACCGCCTTGAATCATTGGGTGCTCCCAGCTGATGAAGTTCATGTCTTCACGAGAAAGGGCTGTATCACGATCGAACGTGATGGTTGCGCCTTCGTATGGTAAGCCAGGGTAGCTTGGTACCATCATGTGCTCAGATGGTGTCACGACTAGCGCATTTTCACCCTTGTCGTCTTGGTTCAAACCAATCGTGTCGAACAAGCTCAGTGCAAACGTTACTAGGTTAGTATCGCCATCAGTTGATGCAATCTTCTCTGCGATTTCGTGTGCTTTGTCGCCGCCGTTTGAGTGCATCTCTAATAGGCGATCGCGGCCTTTTTCTAGATCCGCTTTTAGGCTTTGATTTAGCTTGGCAGACTCTTCAATCACTTCATCAAGCTGCTCTGTATTACCAGAAGCCAGCATTTCGATAAGAACATCTGAGTACTTGTCGTAAACTGTGCGACCAGTTGGACATGTCTCTGCAAATGCATTTAGACCCTCATCAAACCAACGCGCAAGAATCGCCTGTGACGTGCCTTTTAAGTAAGGGACATGGATGTCGATGTCACGCAGCTGACCGATACGGTCCAAACGACCAATACGTTGTTCAAGCAAGTCTGGGTTGAACGGAAGATCGAACATTACTAGCTGGTTCGCGAACTGGAAGTTACGACCTTCAGAGCCGATTTCGCTACAGATAAGAACCTGAGCTCCGCCCTCTTCTTGAGCAAAGTAAGCCGCGGCTTTATCACGCTCTAGAATCGACATGCCTTCGTGGAATACGGTTGCACGTACACCTTCACGCTCACGTAGTGCTTGCTCTAATTGAAGAGCAGTACTTGCACGTGATGCGATCACTAAGATTTTTTCGCTTCGCTTGTCTTGGATCTTTTCAATCAGCCAGTTAACACGCGAATCGAACTGCCACCAGCTTGAGTCTTCACCTTCAAACTCTTGGAAGATCTCTTCTGGATAAAGCATCTTCATAGCACGAGCTTCGGGAGCCATCTTGCCACCGATCATGCCAGATACACGCATTGAGGTTGTGTACTGCGTTGGAATCTCCATCGGCAGTAGGTTTACATTACGCTTAGGGAAGCCTTTGATTGCAGCTCGCGTGTTTCTAAATAGAACACGGCCAGTACCATGGCGGTCCATAAGGTTATCAATTAATTCTTGGCGAGCTAACGCTTGCTCTTCTTCGCTACTATCACCTTCGATAACACGGAACAGCGGCTCTACATCTTGCTCAGAAAGCAGTTCAGTAATCTGATTCTTCGCGCTGTTTTCAAGCTTCACACCAGAGAACAATGCAGTAACAGCATCAGCAACCGGTGCGTATTGGTCTTCTTCTTCAACGAATGCTTCGTAATCGTAGAAGCGGTCAGGATCAAGCAGACGCAGACGTGCAAAGTGACTCTCACGACCTAGTTGTTCAGGCGTTGCTGTTAGTAGTAGCACACCAGACGTATTTTCCGCTAAGCCTTCAACCACCTGGTATTCGCGGCTTGGTTTGTCTTGGCTCCACTCAAGGTGATGCGCTTCATCGACAACCAGCAAGTCCCACTCGCCTTCAAGTGCTTGCTCGTAGCGCTTACGGCTCTTACGTAGGAAATCCAAAGAACACAGAACGTACTGCTGGGTATCAAATGGGTTGTCCGATTCAGCAAACGCTTCAATACAACGCTCTTCATCGAAGATAGAGAAGTGCAGATTGAAACGGCGCATCATCTCTACTAACCATTGGTGCTGTAGAGTTTCAGGAACCACAATCAGAATTCGTTCAGCACGGCCAGACAACACCTGTTGGTGGATGATCATGCCCGCTTCGATGGTTTTACCTAGGCCAACTTCATCAGCCAGTAAAACGCGCGGAGCGTGACGACGGCCCACTTCATGAGCGATGTATAACTGGTGAGGGATCAAGCCAGCACGCATACCACACAAGCCACGCATAGGGCTCTTGTGTTGTTGGTACTGGTTACTCAACGCGCGGTAACGCAACACGAAGTTATCCATACGGTCGATTTGACCTGCGTACAGTTTATCTTGTGGCTTGTTAAAGCGGATCTGGTTACTTAAGAAGATTTCACGCAGAGTGACTTCTGTTTCTTGGGTATCTTCGCGAGTACCTAAGTAGGTTAGCAGTCCTTTGTCTTCGATAACTTCTTCGACAGACAGAGACCAACCTTCTTGGCATTCGATGACATCGCCTACATTAAACGTTACTCGGGTTACGGGAGCATCAGTACGTGCATAAACACGGTTTTCTTCTGACGCTGCAAACATTAGTGTCACTGTGCGAGCATCCATTGCTACAACGGTACCTAAACCTAAATCGCTCTCCGTATCGCTTATCCAGCGTTGCCCCAAAGCAAATGTCATGAATCGACTACCTCAATCTTATAGTTGGAATTTGGTCTTTTTAACTGCAGTTTCAAACAAGAACGTTCTTGCTCCTGAACTAAAAATATAGCCAAAAATGCCTAGTTTGCAGCCACTTTTTAAGTGCGCTCTAGATAATAAATATCTCAAGAAAATGGTGCAGAAAAAGGTCGCTAATCTTACTCGATGCTGTGATTTAGGTCACGCCTAAAGGAGATGATTTCGTGCTTTTTTTCTGTTTTCGCCAGTGCAATCAAACTGTCAAAAAATCATGGTTAATCTATAGGTAGCAGATTGCTGCTCTCAAACGAATACGCCATAGTCATCTACAACGATATGGTGGTATTCCTCTAGATGAAGTTTAGGTGAGTAGTTGACTATCACCAGAATCAGATACTAATCTTTATATGAGCTTTATCTACGTTCAATGAATGCAAGGCAAGCCGCACGTCGGCAAGGAGATGCTATGGGCGAGACCAACCGGAAGCTATTTGTTTTAGACACCAATATCCTACTTCACGAACCCTTCGCTATATTTTCTTTCCAAGAGCACGATGTCGTTATCCCCATGACAGTGCTAGAAGAACTAGACAGAATCAAAGACAGTAAGAGAGACGTTGCCCGAGATGCGAGAATTGCGATACGAACTCTCGAAGATCTATTCAGGGAAGCTACACCAGACCAAATATCGGAAGGTATCCCTTTCACCAAAGACATTAAAGCCTCAGGCAGTATTTCAATACTCGCCGATTACGAACTTCAAGAAAGCATTAAGGCCTTCGCCGACGACAAAGCTGGCGATAACCGAATCCTCAACGCAGTCCTCTATCTTCAAAACAAACGTGCGCCACGCGAAGTGGTTCTCATCACCAAAGACATCAACATGCGCTTACGAGCCAAAGGCGCTGGTGTTCGCTTTGTTGAAGACTATCAAACAGACCAACTGATTGATGATATCCAATATCTCACCAAAGGCTTTCAACAGCTCGAAGGATCATTTTGGGATGGTATCGACAATGTCGAGAGCAGAAGTTTAGGTGGAAAGACACTGCACACCTTAGCTAGAGCGCCTTTTGAGCCAACCTTCCTTAACCAATATGTGATTGATGAAGAGAGTGACTTTGCCGCTCGAGTCGAAGAGATTGAGCCAGAAAGCATTACCCTGAGAGACCTCAGTCGCGAACGACTGATGAATCGCAGAGCATGGGACATCACACCCAAAAACGTCTATCAAGGTATGGCGATCGATGCCCTGCTCGACCCTGATATTGATCTGGTGATCCTAACTGGTGCGGCAGGGAGTGGTAAAACGCTGCTCGCCATGGCTGCTGCACTTGAGCAAACCATTGAGCGTAAACAGTTCGATAAGATCATCGTAACCCGAAACACGCCCGACATTGGTGAGTCGATTGGTTTCCTCCCTGGTACCGAAGAAGAGAAGATGCTGCCTTGGTTGGCTGCTGTGACCGATACACTGGAAGCGCTGCACAAGAACGATCACTGTACAGAAGGCTCGATGAAGTACATCTGTGACAAAGCCAACATCCAGTTCAAATCGATTAACTTCATGCGTGGACGCTCGATTCAGAATGCGTTTGTGCTTCTCGATGAGTGTCAGAACCTCACCGCTTCACAAATCAAAACCATCATCACCCGTTGTGGTGAAGGTACTAAGATCGTCTGCTCAGGAAACCTAGCACAGATAGATTCTTCCTACTTAACCCCCGTGACTTCAGGCTTAACTTACATGGTTGAGCGTTTTAAAAACTTCGAAGGCAGTGCCAACATCCACCTCAATGGTGTGGTGCGTAGCCGACTGGCAGAGTTTGCGGAAGAGAACATGTAGCGACTCTATACGCTCACTGAATCAATAACCTAAAAACAAAAAGCGCCTCACATTGGAGGCGCTTTTCAATTTAATATTTTGAAGTAAGTTGGCAGAGATTCGTCTGAATTACTCAGTACCACCAACAGTTAACGAGTCTAGTTTCAATGTTGGCTGACCAACACCTACTGGCACACTTTGGCCAGCCTTACCACACACACCAACACCTCGGTCGATGCTTAGGTCGTTACCGACCATAGACACTTGCTGCATCGCTTCAATACCAGAACCGATCAACGTTGCACCCTTCACTGGGTGAGTGATCTTACCGTTTTCAATCATGTACGCTTCAGAAGCCGAGAATACAAACTTACCAGAAGTAATATCAACCTGACCGCCGCCGAAGTTCGGGGCGTAGATACCCTTCTCAACCGTTGCGATGATCTCTTCCGGCGTGTGTTCGCCCGGTAGCATGTATGTATTCGTCATACGTGGCATTGGAAGATGGGCGTAAGACTCACGACGACCATTACCTGTCGGTGCTACACCCATTAGGCGAGCGTTCAGCTTATCTTGCATGTAACCTTTTAAGATGCCGTTTTCGATTAAAGTATTGTACTGACCGTTAACACCTTCATCATCGACGTTCAATGAACCACGAAGATCAGTCAATGTACCGTCATCGACAATCGTACATAGGCTTGAAGTGACTTGCTCGCCAACTTTACCCGAGAATACTGAAGACTCTTTACGGTTAAAGTCGCCTTCTAAACCGTGGCCTACGGCTTCGTGTAGAAGAACGCCCGGCCAACCAGAACCAAGAACCACAGGCATTGCACCAGCAGGCGCAGCAACTGCTTCAAGGTTAACAAGCGCTTGGCGAATCGCTTCATCCGCAAATTGGTAAGCAACCTGAGTGCCTTTGTCATCGCTTAGGAAAAAGTCGTAACCAAAACGACCACCGCCACCAGCACTACCACGTTCACGGCGATCGCCTTTCTGAGCAAGTACACTGATTGATAGACGAACCAGCGGACGAATATCGCCAGCGTAAGTTCCATCAGTCGCAGCAACCAGCATCTGCTCATGTACACCGCTTAGGCTCACAGATACCTCAGTCACCATAGGCTCTTTCGTACGAATGTAAGCATCCAATGATTTCAGTAGTTCCGTTTTCTGCTGTTTTTCCCAGCTCGCTAGCGGGTTAACTGCATCATAGTAAGTTTGGTTAGAGTTGCGTTTAAACGCTTGAACCTTGCCGTTTTGACCTTGCTTCGCGATACCACGAGCCGCAATTGCGCTCTGTTTAAGACCATCCAATTGGATTTGGTCAGAGTAAGCAAAACCGGTCTTTTCGCCAGATACTGCACGAACACCAACACCGCAATCGATATTGAAAGAGCCGTCTTTAATAATGCTATCTTCTAGCACCAAAGATTCGTGCCAGCTAGACTGAAAGTAGATATCAGCATAATCAATTTGGCGGGTAGCAATGCTCGCCAATGTATCTGCGATATTTTGCTCCGTAAGCCCTGTTGGGTTCAGTAGCGCTTCTTCAATTTGATTAATGCTCATAGATGGCTCTTGTTTGTAATTAAAATTGATTGGTAAATCGAGAGTGTTGCGCGATGGGCATATTTTGCCTGATTGATTCGCAACTGGACGTATCTATCTCAACCACCATACTTTTAGGTTCTTGATCTAACTGTGCGACCACTCTTCCCCAGGGATCAACCACCATAGAGTGTCCCCATGTTTCTCTTTGGCAAGGGTGTTTGCCACCTTGCCCTACCGCGACGATCCACGATTGTGTTTCGATCGCACGGCATCTTAATAGTGCTTCCCAATGCGCCTGTCCGGTGACTGCGGTAAACGCAGCTGGAACCACTATGATTTGCGCCCCTTGCTTACGTAACTCAGAATACAAGTGTGGAAAACGCACATCATAACAAATACTCAAACCTAAGCGACCAAAAGGCGTTTCCGCTGTCACAACTTGGTTGCCCGGAGTGAAAATATCCGACTCTCGATAGCACTTATGGGCGTCAGCGACATCCACATCAAACATGTGTAGCTTGTCGTAATGAGCAACGAGGCAACCAAAATCATCAATCACCAAGGTGGTGGTCGTCACTCCGTTAGTTGTGCTTATCGGCATACTGCCAATGACGATCCAAATTCTGTGAAGCTTTGCTAGCTCAGAGATTTTCTTTTGCAGTGGGCCATCATTAAAAGGCTCAGCACACTGGTGATAGTCGGCTTTACTGCCAAAAACTAACGCGTTTTCAGGGCAAACAACCCACTTAGCCCCCAACTCTTTGCACTTTGCAACTTCTTGAGCAAGGTACTCAAAGTTCAATTCAGGGCTGGGGCCAGATGTCATTTGAATCAACCCAACACAATCCATGTGTATCGCTCCTCCATTCATTATGATTCAGAAATCAGCATTTCACCGTATATTCGCTGACTCGGGCATAAGGTCTTTTCGGCTAATTTAAGGCCTATTCGGCTAATTTTCTCAGCTTCTCTGGCAGCTGAAACTCGCCAGAGCTACGAGAAAGTTCGCTCACCGTTGGTGAATCCAATGGTCCTTTCACCGAATAATTTACTTGGGTAAAGACTTCCACAACTGGCGAGATAACCGTGGTCACCGCCAATACGTACAGCGCCGTTTGAGGGGTTACCGCAAAGGCCGTTAATACGGGAATACCCGAGGTAATATCTGGGGTAAAGTTCACCTCAGCATCAACCTGACGCGTGTTGAGGTTAGCGATACCTTTGATTTTCATCTCACCTGCGACCGCATCCATGTTCAGATCATTGGTCAGGAAGATACCATTTTGAATCTCGCCCGTTCCGGTGATGCTGTTGAAGGCCATACCTTTATCAAACACATCTGAGAAATCGAGCTGCATCTTACGGATGATCGAATCTAGGCTAAACAGGCCAAGTAATCGAGCTGCGCCGCTCACATCCGAGATAATGCCTTTACCAAACTTGGTTTTAACGTTGCCATCAAGGGTATCCATTTTGATTCCCCAAGGCGAACCATCCCAATTTAGTTGACCTTCCAACGCGAATGGCGCTTTTTGAATCCCGGAAGTAATACCAAAGCGCTCCATGAGCTCGCTGTTGTTTTCACCCTCAACATCAACGGTTAACGATGAATGACTCTTGTCACCTTGCAGTTCCCACCAGCCACTCACATCCGCTTTGTTACCGCCGCTTCGCACCTGGATTTTGTTCCACTCGATACGATCTTCGTTCCTCGTCATTTCAACATCGACCTTACCCACCTTGTAGCCTTGCAGCCAAAAGTCGTTCAGCGTCAGGGTCAGGTTTGGCATCGCATCGTGGATCTCTCTATCCAATTTGGATATCAATGGCGCAGCTTGTTCTTTACGTTGCAGCAGTTGCTGATCTTGGTTGTTCTTATCACTCCACTCAGGAACAAACAGATGCAGACGATCCAGTGAAACTGTCAAATCATAAGGAGGCAGGTAGTTAATATCCCCTTCTAGCTCTTGGCTAGACACTTCCATTTGCCACGCCTGTTTGTTCTTACTAGCACTAAAATCGACGTCATTCCAAGAGATACCACCCAAGATCAGCTCTTTACTCTCAAAGGTAATACGGCTTGGCGCAGGTATGGTTGGCGTGTTCATTTGACTAAGTACAGCCGTTGAAGGCTTTACCGGTTCCATTACAACCGATAACCAATCATCGGCATTGAATTTGTCTGTACGAATCAGGGCGTGATGGCCCACCACCGGGCTAATTTTGTAGCCACCGCGACCAAGCACTAAGTTGGTCGCCGTTAACTCAGGCACGTCGCCTGTGATATCAATCTCAGCTTGGTACTTGGTGTTTGGCAATTGCAGGCGCGCGGTAATCGTCTCTTGGTTACCCGATGCCTGTAGCCTTGCAGAGCCACTTTCTAGTGATTTTTTCGACAATGGATATGGGTAATCACTCGCCAAGTATTTTAGGTCTGACTGTAAGTCTAGTTGGTAGGTAAAGCCGATATCATTCAGCTGGATATCAATCTGGCTTTGCCATTGCGCATGACCTGATAAGCGGCTTAACCATTGCTCACCGATGTAAGGTTCTAGAGGCTTGACGTCCCAATCACCTAACACATCAATATCAACTGCATAGCCAGGACCATCATTAAGGCCCTTAAAATCAAGCGAGATACCTTGGTTAAGCAGATCCGCAGCGAGGCCATTTGCCGTCACTACGTCATTATCAAATTCAATTCGACCCGTGGTGTTCTCGAGCACCATTGGCGGCGCTTCAATCTCAACATGGTTGCCACTTAAGTCGGCGTAACCCCATGCTCTTGCTTCTTTTTCAGAATCAAACGGAATATTCAGCTGGAACTCAGAAGAGACATCACCACTCACTTGAAGTGCGGTTAAGGCTGCGCCTACCGAGCCCACCAGTGGCGAAGACGTCATGTAATCGCGTACTGCGTTGCCAGACGCCGTCGCTTTAGCTTCAATTTCAATATGGCCGCCTTCCCCTAAATAAGGAATGCGTCCTGTGATTCGATCTGCCGTCACATCCATCAGTTGAGCTGAGCGAGAATCCAGATGCATCGCATCATTTTCAAACAACAGATCAAGCTGAAGATCAGTAATCAGTGGCCACGCGGTATCAAAGCTGAATTTCGCATCTTCTAAGCCAACCCAAACCTGGAAAATACCATCGTGGTTAGTGTATGGGTATTGAGACAAATCACCATGCCACAACAGTTTTACGGTATCCGCTTTACCGGCTTGAATCGCAGTTGAAAGGTAGTCTGTTAGATCTTGCCCAAGAGCCAGTGTAGGTAAGTAGCGCCATGTTTCACCGACATTGTAAGCGTCCGCTTCGCCGTAGAAGGATAAAAACGGGCTCGCATCTTTTGGGAAGTCTAAGCGGAATGCGCCTAGTACTTGTAAATCGGGGGTGGCAGCTGTGATTTTGTCTGACCACAGCTTCCAGCCGTTTTCATCTTGCTGCCAAACAATATCAACCTGACCTTGTTTGATATTCAAAGGCGCTTGGAATACGTCACCATAAGGGAACACATCGTCAATAACATGCAGGCTAGCTTTCGCTTCCGAGGCCGAACCAAACACACTACCAGACACTTGGCTAAAGCCTGGGACTAGTTCCCACTGCTCGATAGCAAGATCAGAAAAACTGGCTGAATAACGTAAACTGTCAATTCCCGAACCCATGGAAACACGGATATCAGAAACAGAGCCGCCCGGCGCCAATACGTTAATCATTTTGGTTGATTGTTCAGAGTCAGGCAGCAGCTTAATCAACGGAGTAATAGTCGCAATATCCAGCTCAGAAATGTTGAGTTGCCATGGACCTTGATTCCACTTGAACGCTACGTCGAGTTCCGGCCAAGGTGTGTCATCCGTTCTAAGGTTTAGTGAGTGACCATTTACTTGCCAACCATCATCAGTCGGCGACAACTTAAAGACACCGGACTCAAGCATGAGGTCATGCTCGCCATCTTCGTTCCACGTCAGTTCTGAGGGTAAAACCTCAACATAAGCGCTCACTGGCTTGCTATTTCGCAGCGTAAGCCAGCTATTCAAGCTCACAGTACCCGTTTCAATGCCGGATTCCGCCTGCATATAATGCGTAAGCCATGGCTTAACAGAAATGCTGTCGGCACTGACATAAAACTCACCAGTCACATCAGTCAGTGACCCACCATCAATAAAGTTAGCACTCACTGACAGAGAGTTTAGATTGGCACCTTTGATACTCACCACACCTTCAGCAAGGTGATGTTTGTCTGAGTTTTGCCATTTTAAGGTTTCTATATCGAGCTGACGTTCTTCACCCGAAACAGAGTGATAAAGAATAGAAGAATCTTTTGCAGTTACATCGACGAGTGTTTTTAGCAGTAAATTATCGAGCTCTTGCATCGCTCGCTGGGAAGAGCCAGAATCTTTAGGCTCATCTTTGCCATTTTGCCCAGCAAACAGCTCAATTGAGCGGATATCAAGATACATTTGATTCATGACCAACTCGGCCACAACCGGGCGCATCTGTACGACCGATTGAATCAAGTCAAACTCGACTTCAACACGCTCGACAGAAAAGCTCACATCTTCCGCATTGGGAAGGCTGGCTTTAACGCCTTGCAGAGCAATAGAGGGGTGAGTGTTACGCCAAAAACCGCCCACGTCTTGAATCGAAAAATCAAAACCGGAGTGTTGGTTTACCCAAAGCTCAATTTCAGATTGATACTTGTTTAAATTGGGCAAGGCTACACGCAGTGTAGTAACGGCAATGGCTAGCGTTACTAAGAGAGTAACCACTAACCATAAACATGCACGTAGAATCAGAGTAACGCTTGAGCTCACAAAATTTCCATTACATCATAACAACATCAAACTGCTCTTGTATGTACAGAGGCTCAGCCTGGATTTTAACTTGCTTACCAATAAAGACTTCAAGCTCCGCAAGCGCATGAGATTCATCGCCCTCTAACGCCTCAGCTACGGCAGCTGCCGCATAGACCACAAATTTATCGGCGTCGTACGCACGATTCACTCGCGTGATCTCTCGAAGAATTTCATAACAAACGGTTTCAACTGTCTTCACACTGCCGCGGCCTTCACAAGCAGGACAGCTCGAACATAGGATATGCTCAATACTTTCACGAGTACGTTTACGAGTCATCTCAACCAACCCAAGCTGCGTGAAGCCATTAATATTGGTTTTCACACGGTCTTTGTCGAGCGCAGCCTCTAAAGAAGTTAGTACTCGCTTACGATGTTCCTCAGACAACATATCAATAAAGTCGATAATGATGATGCCACCTAAGTTACGTAGACGCAGCTGACGAGCAATCGCTTGAGTCGCTTCTACATTGGTGTTGAAAATCGTCTCTTCTAGATTACGGCGACCAACAAACGCGCCAGTGTTGATATCAACCGTGGTCATCGCTTCAGTTTGGTCAATAATCAAATATCCACCAGACTTTAATTCGACTTTACGATCCAATGAACGCTGAATTTCGTTCTCGGTATCGTACATATCAAAGATAGGTTTATCACCTTCATACAGCTCAAGCTTGTCTGTCAGCTCTGGCACGTATTCAGAGGTAAACTCTTTTAGGTTTTCATATTCTAGACGAGAATCGACCTGAATCTTGCTCAGCTCAGTACCGACAAAATCACGTAAGATACGTTGGCTTAAGCAAAGCTCACCATACAAACGAGTACGCGCCTTGTGCTTACCACGACGCTCTAATACTTTTAGCCATAATCGCTTCAAGAATGCGGCATCTTGTGCCAACTCATTTGAATCTGCACCTTCTGCTGCTGTGCGGATGATGAAGCCACCGTGTTCGTCACAGTAACGAGACACGACTTTTTTAAGACGGTTACGTTCAGACTCGCTGTCGATACGTTGAGATACACCAACATGACTTGCGCCCGGCATAAATACCAGATAACGAGACGGTAGAGTGATATCAGTGGTTAAGCGAGCACCTTTAGTACCAAGAGGGTCTTTGACCACTTGCACCACAATGTCTTGCCCTTGACGGACAAGCTCTGAAATATCACGAACCTGAAATTGTTTCTTTTCGTTTTCAGCGACACATTCAGTGTGTGGGACAATATCAGAGGCGTGTAAAAAAGCTGCTTTCTCAAGGCCTATATCCACAAAAGCCGCCTGCATTCCCGGAAGAACACGGCTTACACGTCCTTTATAGATATTTCCTACGATACCGCGTCGAGCATCTCGTTCGACATGGATCTCTTGAAGAGCCCCCCCTTCAATCATGGCCACACGAGTTTCACTCGGGGTCACGTTCAGCAACAATTCAGCACTCATGGTGCACCTCAGGTTAGTAATTATAAGAATTCTTGCAGTAGCTGGTCCGTTTCAAATAAAGGTAAGCCGACAACGGCGTAATAACTACCTTCGATTCGGGTGACAAAGCGTCCGCCCAAACCTTGGATCCCATAGCTACCGGCTTTATCGCATGGCTCCCCTGTTTGCCAGTATTGTTCTATTTCTTTTTCACTGAGGGGTTTAAACCATACGTCGGTAATAATGATTTCTGTTCTTTGTTTTTCTTCTGAAACCACAGAAACCGCCGTCATCACTTGGTGACGTTCATTCGCTAACTGAGTAAGCATACGCTTAGAGTCAGCAAAATCGCAGGGCTTCTCAAGTACTTGCCCTTGACTAACAACGACGGTATCAGAACCAAGAACGACTATATCAGAGCCATTATCTACAGTATCAGAACTAGGAACGACATGCTGCCTTTCAGAAGGGTTATCTTTTAATAAAGACAACGCAGCTAAAGCTTTATCTAAAGATAGTCGCTTAACATATTCTTCGGCGGTTTCTTGAGCGTGTTTACACTCTTCAACATCGGTTACGAGGACAGAAAACTCATAACCGAGTTGAGATAGCAATTCTTTGCGGCGTGGAGAGCCGGATGCCAAAACTAAATGTTTCTTTTCCATCGTCACGCTACCTCACATGCCAATGGCGACGCACGCGTCTCATTAATAAAAACATCCAAGGCCAAAGTATACAGTTTATCAATGCGCTCCATAACGATAACGGATTGAAAACAACATCTTGGATCAAATATTCACCAAAGAAGATCAACACCTCAAACAAGACCGTTAACGCGGCAATGATCATCGCTTGCTGCCATAACGCCATGTTACGAATGACGAGGAAGTTCATCGCAATAATGTACATCACTATTGCCATCATCATGCCTCGAATACCCAGAGTAGAGCCGATCAAAAGGTCCCACAATAAGCCTAAAATCAAAGCACTACCCACGTTAACACGATGCGGTAGAGCCAAAACCCAGTAACACGTAACCAGCAGTAACCAAGATGGTCTAAATAAATCTAAGCTACCAGGCCAAGGGATCGTCTGCAGAATCAGTGCTATTAAAAATGAGCAGAAAATTACTACCTTGCTTCTCAAAACGCTATTGGCCATCTTCGCCCTCTAACAATGCTTGTTCTATGCTCGATTGATCCGCTTGCATCTGTTTGTTTTCATCAGGCCATACAAGCAGCAGGTATCTGAGCTTATCGAACTCAACCACAGGCTCTGCTTTAATCACAGCGAACTCACGTTTCGGGTCGTAATCAACGGCCGTAACATAGGCGACTGGATAACCTTCTGGATATACCCCACCAAGACCTGATGTCACCAACAGATCTTCTTCTTGTATATCGGTACTGGTTGGAATGTGCTCTAGCTGGATCTCATCAATCATGCCATTGCCCGAAGCAATCACACGGATGTCATTACGAATAACCTGAACAGGAATCGCATTGTTTGCATCAGTGAGTAGTAATACACGACTATTATGAGCAGCAACGAAAGTGACTTGGCCGACAATGCCTTTTTCGTTGATCACCGGCTGACCTTCATACACCCCATCAATCTGACCTTTGTCGATCACGACTTGATGGCGATATGGTGAAGTGTCTACCGCCATAACTTCTGTGACGACTTTCTTCTCATCACGGATAAACGGAGACCCCAACAGCTTACGAAGGCGCTTGTTTTCTTCTTGATATTGCTCAAGCAGAATCAGCTCGCTCTTCAGACGCAAGACTTCTCGTTTAATATTATGGTTGGATTCAATTAACCCTTTGCGAGTGCTAAAACGGTCGTAAACACCATCGAACATAGTGCGAGGCAAGTTGGCTGCATATTGAATAGGCGCAACCATGCTGTTTAATAGATAGCGAACATTTGAGAAAGCATCTAAACGACTATCAGCCAGCATAAGGCTGGCTGATAAAATTACAGCAAAAAACAGGCGCAATTGTAGAGAGGGACCTCTACCAAAAATTGGCTTCATTCTATATTTGGTCCTAGAGCTACATTTGATCCTATAGACAAGGTCCTAGGCTCTTTACATAAAACTAGATAAGAAAAGAGCCTAACACTAGATATTATTCTTCGCTGAACAGATCGCCGCCGTGCATGTCGATCATCTCTAGAGCTTTACCGCCACCTAGAGCAACACACGTTAATGGCTCTTCTGCAACAACAACAGGGATACCTGTTTCTTCTGTTAACAGGCGATCAAGGTCTTTAAGCAGTGCACCACCACCTGTTAGTACCATACCGTTTTCTGAGATATCAGAAGCCAGCTCTGGTGGACACTGTTCAAGTGCAACCATGACTGCAGATACGATGCCAGATAGAGGTTCTTGAAGTGCTTCAAGGATTTCGTTTGAGTTTAGGCTAAAGCTACGAGGCACACCTTCAGCAAGGTTACGACCACGTACTTCGATCTCTTCGACTTCATCGCCAGGGTAAGCTGAACCGATTTCGTGTTTGATCTTCTCTGCTGTCGCTTCACCGATCAAGCTGCCGTAGTTACGACGAACGTAGTTGATGATCGCTTCATCAAAACGGTCACCACCAATGCGAACAGAAGACGAGTAAACCACACCGTTCAGTGAGATAACCGCAACTTCAGTAGTACCACCACCGATATCAACAACCATTGAACCTGTTGGTTCAGATACACGTAGGCCAGCACCAATCGCAGCAGCCATAGGCTCATCGATTAGGTAAACCTCACGAGCACCAGCACCTAACGCTGATTCACGGATAGCACGACGCTCAACCTGTGTTGAACCACAAGGTACACAAACCAAAACACGAGGACTTGGTTTAAGCACACTGTTGTCATGCACTTGTTTGATGAAGTGCTGAAGCATTTTTTCCGTTACGTAAAAGTCGGCAATTACACCGTCTTTCATTGGACGGATCGCTGAGATGTTACCAGGCGTACGACCAAGCATTTGCTTAGCAGCGTGGCCAACAGCAGCGACACTCTTTGCAGAACCCGCACGATCTTGGCGAATAGCTACAACTGAAGGCTCATCAAGAACAATGCCTTGGCCTTTTACATAAATAAGGGTATTGGCTGTACCTAAATCAATCGATAGGTCGTTTGAAAACATGCCACGAAGTTTTTTAAACATATTCTTCGCTCATCCTGCAAGAATTAGAAGACAAAAATTGCACTAAATGTACCAATGCCTTGCTGTTACGGCAAGGCATTGAAGTACAAACATGGACTGAAACCCGCAATTTCTTACAGATTCCTAACTTAAGGGGCAAAAATTATATTATTACTGACCTGTTAAGCCACTTTCACCTCGGTAGATCACACGATCGTTACCACGGTAGATACCAAATGTGACGACGGTGGATGGATCTTCATCACCCAGTTGGCGCCAGTTGTAACGTAGCCATGGTTGATCTTGATCACTGCCACTACATGAGATGTTATTTCCGCCATCGCTATCAGGCTCAGAGTCATCCATTCTTAACCACAGACGAACTTGCTCACGTGGCGCGTCTGTTCCTGCTGGCGTATTTTGATTTGCTGTGACCTCTTCTTCTCCATCATCCACATTTCCACTACCGCTAAGTGAAACTAAAGTGGTTGCCGCCCCTTCACTGTGCCAAATAACTTGTTTACAAGTATTAGCCCCATTGAAGGTACTGTGGTCATCATCCTCGTTAACAATAAACTCGCTGCCATCCCAGAACTCAGTTCGCAGCGGAATAGTTAGAGTAGTACCGGAATTACCACCAATATCATCAAGCGCCATTCGGCCATAACGAGCTGGAGGCTGGACCGGAAACTCGACAGAATCAGTCAAAATATCAGAGTCAGTAAATGAAACAGGATCAACTCCTGCAACGGTCAAGCCAAAGTGGGTAATAGTGGAGTTAGCATCTGAAGTATTAAACGGTGCATCTCTGCGGCTAACGTCATCTGAATCCGTAACTCGCTGAAGAACAGAGGCACTATCGTTCAACAACCAATGCTTACGATCATTAGACCAAGACCCAGCATCCGTATCTAGCAAGAAGCCGTTATCTATATTGCTATCATCTAGAACACCAAACTTTGCTTGTAGTTCTGTATTAAAGAATCGGTAATTATTAAGCGCATTATCCGTATCACCTTCACCTTCACCTGATGCCATTGGATATACTTGGTGAACTGTAGAGTCATAAGGTTGACTCAAATAAGCAATGTCGTTTTGATTCGCGACATTCCATTCAGGGTTCTCTTGCAGGAAGTACTTCGGATAGAAGCGGCCAATTGATTTACTTCCAGAAAATCCACCAAGAATCTTGCCGTAAAAGCTGCTCGAATCTTCAGTCACTTCAAAATTTATACTACCAACTTCTGAATACTTTAAACTTTTGAATTTATAACCATTATCATTAGGACTAATATCGGAACTAGACTGAGTCAATTGGCTGCCAGGCTCTAAGCTACCAAGCACTGCACCATTATTGCTAGGTGTATCCAGAGTATGAGTTGCAACGACAGCACCAGAGGACAGCAAATAGTTTTGTGTTACTAAGCTATTGTTACACGAAGGGTTAGCGTTACTCGAAAATCGAATTGGTTTAGCAAACACGTCAAACTCTTCCCCTGCTGCAACAAACGCATTCCCACCACTGCTGTTGCCATCAGAACTGTTGTTTGTACAGATTGCAAATTGCCAAGGTCTGACATAGACCTCAACGATACCTTCTAACGAATCCCAACTGTCACCATCATTATCTTCACAATCATACCCCGTTGGACATTCAAAAGTAGGGTCCGAAAGTTTGAAGCTAACCTTACCCGCTTCACTGTAAATAACGGAACCTGTAGTTTGAGCGGAACTATCAAATTCAAAAATTACCGAAGTATCGCTCCAATCGCTCTTACTTTTTACCAATAAGTTTCCATCAACGGCTCCCTGGGCAGAAGTGGGGTGCACCAATGAAAAGTCCGAGACATTGAGAGTTTTATCCCCTAGATAACCTAAAACAGGTGTTGCCGTATCATCTTTACAAGCCAAAGCTTTCAGGTCAAAGCTCGCAGCCAGACCGGCTACAGCATATATATCGCTCGCTTCAAATTTGTATAGCGATACTAAAAAGTCGCCAGAGTCACTTTGATTGGAATCTGACGCCAATTCAGCCTCAATTTTATAAGTCCCAATTGATTCAGCATCTAAACCGAGCGTTAATATCCCAGATGAATTTGTCGAATAAGAATTACCACCGTTATGGCGCCCCTCAATAACACTATCAACAATTATGCCAGCAGGTGTCGTAATATAAACTTCAACTTGCTCCGTGGCTGGATTCCCTTGAGAATCAGTTATGATGACCGTCACTTGTGGAGTTTCACACAATAAAGAGAAATCTTTATTAGGTGTCAGATCCAATTGATAATCTGATGGTTGCACAGGACAAAACTGACCATCATCAATAATTTTCCCATCAGGTCGTAATTCTATATTTTTCGCTGTTACTCGACCATTTATAAGACCGTTGCCACCAGTAACAAGGACTTTATCGCGACTAAAAATTAGCGCATTCAAGTTCCTTTCCACCTGAACTAACGCATTGCTACCTTTATAATTCTCAGCCCATATAGACAGTTTGAAGCTATTATTAATAACTTGCCCCCCGCCTGACAATTCAAAACTATTCACATAGATCTTAGTATTTTGAGATAATATTATTTTACCGCTAGCACCTACAATCAAATGCTCAATATAATAGGTATCCCCAGTCAAGTTAATCGTACCTGAACCTCCAGCGGATACTGTATTATACTTACCGCTAACCAAGTTGATTTCTTGCCAACCGGCATCCACATTTTGACCTGTTGGTAAATCTAGATCGACAATATTAGGCTCAGTTATATATAGCGATGAGTTCTCTACACACTCGTTGCCATCACATTGTGTCTTTGGGTTAACGGTTGGGTTTGTCGGGTCAACCCATATGCCTACTTGCCCACTAGACTGGTAGGTACCTTCAATCTGAATCGAGGCCGTATTTGAAGTCCATAATAAGCTACTATTATCCCCCCAAGACTGAACCACATATGGAGCAACATCACATATATCTAATGGAACATCTTCCATTTCAAAAGCAAAGTAACCCACTTCTTCCGGAATATGCGTGCGGTCTCTAAAGTCCTCATCTACAACAAAGCTAACTTGGTTCGTGTTAATGTTACATCGACGTAGCCAGCCTCCGTGTCCACCAGCCCTCTCTTGTTTATTAGCTATGATCCCGTCAATATTCGTTAGAGAGGTGGTAGCATACTTATCCTCACAGCCATCCAACATTGGGTCATTACCGCTTTGACTTGGCGTATCATACCCTCTTGCAAATTGAACCTTAAAACCATCAACATCAAGGTTAGTATTGGTGGCTAACGTCGCTAAAAACGCGATCTTCTCATCGTCATAATCATCGTTACTGCGGTGAGAAGCACTTAGCTCCAAAAACAAATCAATGTATGACGTTTCATCGGTTCGCCTAACCTTGCCAGAGGTCATCCATTTATCATTGTTATTTCGAGTTTGAATTTGATGCAATACCACCGGATTAGAAGAAAAGCCAGCTCCGCCAAAATCGCTATAAAGGACTCTATCATTACTATTTGAGCCTGATTTAGCACTGGCTGCATTGGTGTTCAAATAACCCGCTATGACTTCATGGCCATTAAAATCGGCCACACCGGGCTCAATCGCAAGGTAACTGACTTCTGTTATCGGTTGGCTATCTAAATCTGAACCACCGCCATTCTTTGGCGCCTTAATCTGCTTGATGGTCGCTTCGGTTTTGCTTACCTCGGTAACCATTAACGTTGCAGGAGCATCCGCGTCAGGGGCACTTGAATCAATGGTTGGCATCACAAACACCAGTGGCGTGTTGGTATAAGACTGAGTCAGTGGGATCTTACATTCTCCACCAGAGCACTGAACGATACCAAATTCATACTGAGCATCGTTTGAATAAACCGGCGGTGGCTCGATATCCGAGCTGTCACATTCTAGTTCAGTACTGTCCCCACTATTAATATCGACGCTTTGCGGGTGAATACCTTTAAAGTCTGCGGGGTAATTGCCTAAAAAAGTAAAACCCTGCCCATCGTCAACGTAGTAGTCTGCGGTTCCGGCATCATTTCCCGCTCCCGGCTGATAAATCAGTTGAACACTATAGTCTCCCCCACCAACCATGTAACGAGGATCGCGAATAAAGGGCGTATCTCCCACCGTAGGCTCATTAATATCATTGGTCCAGATGGTGTATTCCGGGCGGTTATTTCCGGGCTCTTGCTCTGCAAACACAGATTCAACAAGCTGGGCGGAATTGATATTAAATGATATTTTAAATTCACCGCTCGGATCTACGTTACAAGTCGACGCTGTCGCGATCAAAGGGAATAGGCAGAAACAGGCAACTAAAATATATCTACATGCTTTCATCGTATTGACTCCTTCACCCACACTTCTTGATTACGTTGCACTTGGCTCACACCAGAACCGCAAATTACCGAAGACTCTAGAACATAGAAAACAAAGCCATCAAGCTCTCCTCGATTGGAACACTGCACTCGCTCAAGAGAGCAATTCACCGAAGCCGTATCAACAATAGAGCTTGCTACCGTAAAAACCCCACCTCCGGGTTGGAGATCATTGCTGCTACAAACACTAGCAACAGCAGAAGAAGCCTGAGGATCAGGATCCGGATAAAACTGAGTCATAACATATTCATTAACAGAGTGACTGAGCAACCAAGCTTGTGTGCCAAGTACAACTCGAGTGTTTGAATCATTATCAGACCAACTCGTTCGACTCAAACTTGTCGCTAAGAAACCAAGCACCACGATAACAAAGATGACAATGACTAACGCACTACCTTTTTGGGTTGATTTACGGGACATTAATCACCTGTATATCTAGCTCAAACACTGTGGACTCATTATTTTCTGCAAACTCGAGAATCAACTCAACAACACCGTTACTCTGAACATCCGCAGGTTGATAACTCAGAGTGCTATTCTCACTCATAACTCGATCGCTTATTGTGACACCATTACGAGTTAGTAAATTACTATTCGCAAGGCAATACTCCACAAGGTTATTTGAGTCAAAAATGTAGTGCCTTTTACCTACAGATTCACTGACAAGAGTGTTAGCTCCATTTGGAATAGAAAAGTATGCAGCAGATACGCTCGGAGGAACCACACTATCAAGAGGGTATACATTATTTAGGTTGTTGATATCCGTATGTGGTCTAGTCGGATTTATAACCAATGACATAGATTGTAATGAACTACTTGTCGCTCCAGTATCACTAACTAGAAAGTTAATGTCTGCCCCCGAGGTAGCGTAAAAACCTGAATCAACAATTGGATAAAATGATACGCAACCGCTACTTACAGAAGCAGGAAACAGATTAGGTACAGCATGCCTCACTTCACGCGAAAGCTTTTCCAGTACAAACCTAGCTTCGGTTTGTAGCCGAAAGCGCTCTACAGAGCCAAAATAGCTTCTCATACCGAGTTCAGTAAAATTCGCGACACCAAGCAAAACGATACTTGAGATGACAATAGCTAAAATCATCTCTATAAGCGTAAACCCTTTCCCTTTCATTAATACTCCCCTTTATAAGCAACTAAAGTGATAGGAGGATTATTGCTTGCGGTAATTGTTAAGGTAAATTTCTGCATCGAAGCAGTTGGGGTATCGTTGGCAACAACCAAATCCACATCAAAATTAGTATAAGTGCTGCCGAGTTCAATTGGAGTACCTGAGCTCACCGTTCCGTAATCTCGAGCTAACAGATCGGTCATAATACTTTGACCTAATGCCGAAGCTCGGTTGGAATAATTTACTTGCCCTGAAAGCGCAGATTGTGGTGCAAGAAAAGTAGAAAATGCGAGCATTGCAAAACCAAGTAGTACAATAACAATGATCGACTCGATAAGCGTAAAGCCACTATTTACGTACTTCATGGGCATACCTGATTACTTGGATAAACAAAACCTTGAGAGTTAACACAAACCCAAGCTCTGTCTGAACTATTATTGGATAAAATCGTAATTTGAACACCAGATGAGGCGGTATTTTCAGGATTACCTAAAAGGCTGAATTCGATTGGCGAAGAGTAATTAGAGGAAGGTACAGACGCGAAACTATAATCATCACTAACGATAACATCACTTCTTGTTTCAGATGTGTTATCACAAGCAGATTGCGAACCGATACAATTGTTCGCAGCTACTAAACGTAAGCTTTCAGCACCTGACACAGACATATCCATATTGGATTGCATTCGATTGAGCTGAATTTGTCGGATGACAGAAGATGTCTGTTCTTGAAGAGCATACAATTCGTAGACTTGGCGACCTCCAAACCGGCTAATAGCTGTCGCTGAAATAATAGCAAGTAAAAGAATCACTACGATCAATTCAACAAGAGTGAAACCTTTGTTTGGCTTTATGTCCATATACATCCTAAGTAGCTCAATCGCAGCTCTACATTACAAGATAGAAAAAAAACAATGAATATATCTATTGTGAATATTAGAGATTTATTAGTTTATTCCTAAAATAAAAAAGGCCGGCAAATGCCGACCTCTAGCTTACCGTAGCAAGCTATTTAGTTACCATTACAACCAGCACCAAGAGTCACTGATGTAGATGCAGCTGTATCAGCAGTTGTTCCTGTTGCTTGAGTATAAGTAACGATACACTCATCTTCACCAACATCTGCTCCAGAAAAGCTGAATGAGATAGTACCTGAACCACCACTAGTAACGTCTTCCCAGTCATCATTTAGGCCAACAACAGCAGCTCCAATACCTGTAGATGTTGCAGTTGGGTAACCGAAGGCAATATCAATGCCTTCGACGTTTTGTCCTGAAGAAATAGCTTCTAATCCCTCAACAGCAGCTTTACCGTAAGTAATACCAGCAGCACCATCAATTGCACCTTTTAGACCTTGGAGTGAAGACTCACGAGCATCATCTTGCAGGTTTAGGAAGCGTGGTGCCGCAGTTACAGCAAGAATACCTAGAATAACAATTACAACCACTAGTTCGATTAGGGTGAAACCGCCTTGTCTTTTCATAGTTTAGCTCTCTCTATGTTTAATTTTACGCAGACTTACTGCAAAGTTACGGTCACACGACCAGTTTTAATTTCGTAAACAAATTCATGTTCTGTACTACCTTCTAATTGAACGTAAGTACAGGTTGCATCACCTGAATTCGCTTGCGCTGAATATTTGTAATTTGAGTCATTAGCGACATCTGAAACCGCACCTACTTTAGGTGGATTTTGCAGCAAGTTTTCCATCAACTCAGAACATGTTTGGTCTGAAATATCTTGTGGAGCAGTGCTCGAATTATTGTTCAGAGTCCACGGATAGCCATCACGAAAGTCGGTCTCGACGTTGTTACTGTTTTTTGATCTTGTTAACCAAAAATCAACACCATCATAGTTTACAGTATTGTATGTTTCAACACCTATCTTCTCTGACGGCCTTGCTTCCGCTTCCCATTGTGCTCTTGCTGACAAAACAGCCGTTGCAAAGCCACCAGCGACACCTTCAATACTGGATTTCTTGGCTTCATCCGTCACATCAAGAAAACGAGGCAACGCAGCGACCGCCAATAAACCAACAACTACGATCACTATCACTAATTCGACAAGGGAGAAACCCTTTTGATTCTTAAGCATTTTCTACCTACTCATCTAATTATTAACGCGCATTATACATTCGCGCACGTATAAAACCATACTAAAACTGTCAATATTTTCACAAAGCCAAAATATTGGCTTTTACACTAAACCTTTCTCTTTCAAGTAATATATCTACCTGATATTTATCAGTATAATGATAACTACAGTGAAAGTGTCTGTTGTCACTTTTATCTTCAACTCTTGGAGAGCTTAGCCCTAAAATGCTCCCTTGAGGATATAATTGATCCAGCCAATAATTACAGTCTCGCTCCGTACCTTGGATAGGCATTACCCACCCAGTTCTGCTGTAGATCTTTGGGGGTTCCGAGCCTTCTTCTTGCCCAGCACCCGATAACAAATACTGCTGTTTGAACAAATTGGCTTGCTCCAAAATCCGCTTGCTCGCGACGATAAATGCCGTGTTAGTCGCTTCCTCTTCTACCGTTTTGAATGCCGAAAGCACACCGACAATAAGAAAAAGAATAACCACTGTCCAAATAACAAAACGTGAGCGTTGTAGGTTATTTAGCATTCCCTAGCCTTTGATCGCATCCAACATTCCCCACATCGGCAAGAAGATACCTAGCGCCAAAATCAGCACCATGCCTGCAACGATGGTTAACAAAATGGGTTCAATTCTGGCGGTTAAGGTTTTCAGATCGTAATCGACTTCGCGGTCATAAAAATCAGCCACTTCAAGTAATAGCTCATCAATACGACCCGTCTCTTCACCGACGGAGATCATTTGTATCACGAGCGGTGTGAAAATTTCGCTGTTAATCGCGGTCGACGAAACCGTACTACCGGCTTCAATGGCCGATTTCATGGCTTGAACTCGCAACTCTAGAAAACGGTTATCTAAAGCTTCCGCCGAAAGCGCTAGCGACTGGTTCAGTGGAACACCCGCTTTAAGCATCAAAGCAAAAGTACGCGAGAAGCGTGACAACAGTGCTCGATTCACTACCCCGCCAATGACCGGCATTTTTAAGCGTAATCGATCCCACTTTTCCAAGCCTTTGTCTGTCTTCACCCAAGCTTTAAAAGCGAAGATAAGACCAAAGATCACTCCAAGCATTAAGCCCCAGTAATTCACAAAGAACTCAGACATACCAATCAAGATACGAGTAGGCAGCGGCAAGTCGACACCAAAGCGCGCAAACATGCTTGAGAACTGTGGAATAACCTTGATGTTAAGAATGAACATTGCAATCAAGATAAAACTGATCACGAATGTTGGGTAACGCATCGCAGTCTTAATTCGTTTGCGAGTCTCAACTTCTTGTTCGTAATATCCAGCTAATTGCAGTAAAGCCTGATCTAGACGGCCTGTGTTTTCACCAACGCCAATCATCGAGACAAACAACGGACTGAATACCTTGGGGTGCATCTGCATTGACGCCGCTAAGCCGCGACCATTAGTTAGCTCAGCAACCACCTCTTCCAAGGCGGCTTTCAGCTGCTTATTTTCGCAGTGTTGAGTGAGGCCTTTCATCGATCTTAATAGTGGTACACCCGCTTTGGTTAGGCTGTATAACTGTCGACAAAACAGAACCAACACCTCTAACGGTACACTCGGAAAGAACAGACTCGATACATCCATATCTAAGACTGAACCACCACTTTTGCCCAGTTTGATAGAGGTTGGAATGATCCCTTTACTCATCAAGCTTTCAGCAGCAAGATCTTCGTTATTCGCGTCTAATTGCCCACTTACTTGACTACCATCAGAGCTGCGACCTACATAACGATACGTTGGCATATCATTCTACCCCTACAGATAAATTGGGTCAGTGGCACCGGACGCATCACCTTCGCCAAGATGCATTATCTCATCAAGACTCACGACACCTTGCAGAGCCAATTCCATCGCAGAAGCCAATAACGGTTTATAGTTTTCAGACTGTCTCGCCTTTTGAGCAAAACCTACCGCATCATTAGCTCTCAGTGCATCCATCATGTTTTGTTCTAGCTCCAACATTTCAAATACACCAATACGCCCACGGTAACCGGTTAAATTACAGTTCTGACAGCCACGGCCTTTCATAAACGGCACACCCACTTGGTTAGGGAAACGAACGCTCAGCCATTGCTTACGAGGTTCATCTAACTCATCCTCAACCTTACAATCGGTACAAACTTTGCGAACCAATCGCTGTGCAACGACCGCTCGAACAGCGCTCGCGACCAAGTAACCCGGTGCTCCCATATCCATCATGCGCAGTGCACTGTCTACCGCATCATTGGTATGGAGGGTGCTTAATACTAAGTGGCCAGTCAGCGCGGCTCTCAAGCCAATCTCAACCGTTTCGTGGTCACGCATCTCACCAATAAGAATGATATCGGGATCCTGACGCAAGAAGGTTCTTAGGACTGTAGAGAAGTCGAGATTGATCTTAGGGTTTACCTGAACTTGGTTCACACGAGGAAGACGGTATTCCACCGGATCTTCCGCGGTAATGATCTTTTTACCCGGTTCGTTGAGCTCACTTAATGCCCCATACAGGGTGGTGGTTTTACCCGAACCTGTCGGCCCAGTAACCAAGATCATACCGTGCGGGCGGCGCAGCTGTTGACGAAGACGAACCAACAGATCGCTCGGTATACCCGAGGCTTCAAGTTTACGTAGTCCTGCAGATTGGTTAAGCAGACGCATCACGACAGACTCACCGTGCTGTACCGGCATGGTCGACATACGAATATCAACCGACTGACCTTTAGCACGGATATTAAAGCGACCATCTTGAGGAAGACGTTTTTCTGAGATATCGAGGTTTGCCATCAGCTTCAAGCGCAGTACAAGTGCTGAAGCAATATTCACTTCATTCAGCAATGTTTCATGCAGCACACCATCAATACGCTGACGAAGACGCAATACGTTTGAATCTGGCTCGATATGGATATCCGAAGCACCAACCTGAATAGCATCTTCAAATAGTGAGTTGATCAGCTTAACGACGGTAACTTCATCACTGTCTTCTTCAGCGATATCGAAATCAAAAGCATCATTAACTTGGTGTTCAGCGTGAAGTTGCTCAGCAAACGAGGCAATCTCTTTGGTTCTTCGATAATAGCGATCGAAGCCATCAACCAATTGCCTTTCTTGAGCAACAACGAATTCCAGCGCGTAATCGCCGAGCTGACCAAGCAAAGACTCTTGGGCAAACAGATCCGCAGGGTCACTCATTGCAACACGCAAAGTGTCACCTTGGCGTCCAATAACCAATGCACGAAGGCGACGAGCATGTACTTCGGGTAAAAGCTGTACTGCTTCAACATCGACAACGGCTCGGCTTAAATCAATAAGAGGAATCGCTAACTGCTGCGACAAAAAGCTCAGCATTTGCTGTTCTGACAAGAAGCCAAGCTCAATTAGCGCATCACCCAGCTTACGCCCAGTACTTTTCTGAGCGGCCAGTGCTTGTTCAACTTGAGCCTCAGTGATAATGCCTTCTTCGACAAGCAAATCACCAAGTCTTTTTCTTAATCTAATTTGCATCGCCGCTCTCCTCTAAAGCATTGAGTATTTTTAACCGGTCACGCACAAAGCTTTGTGATTGAGATGAGATACCGACTCTGGTTAACGCACCTTGGTATGACGCTTTAGCAGCTGTGAAATCGAGTTGACGTTCTTGCTGAATCGCTAAGCCTAACCACCAGCGAGCATTATCTGAATCGACCTCAACCAACTTTTGGTAACTTTCCAATGCCACTTCTTCTTGCTGACTCTTTTGACTCAAGGCCGCACGCATCGCCAAATAATTTTGGGTAGGGTTCGGTGGTAAATGTATTAACGGACTTAAAGCCGCTTCTGATTGATTCGCTTTTACCAGCAGTTTTGATAACCCTAAACGCAGTTTTTCACTGTTGATGTTGAGCTTGATACCAGACTGATAAAGCTCATAGGCTTTGCGAGTATCGCCTTTACCAAAATAGAGAATCGCAAGTTTCTGACGGACATCTTCATTTCTTGGGGTATAACGCAGCGCCTCGGTATAACCTTTCAACGCACCAGTAAGATCGTTCGCATCAAGCGCTTTCTGAGCTCGACCTTGTGCATTCACAGATAGCTGTTCCGGAGTTAACTCAACCTGCTCGATCAACATTCCGCTATTTTCTGAACCACCAGAGGTTATAGGCTCATTAGAGATAGACGCAGGATCTTTTTTGGCCACACTAGCAACGTAAACTGGTTGGGGGATGTCAGTCCTAATCGTTTTAGGCGTGCTTAGAGGTTTAGCCGGTGTTTGTTGTTTTGTCGCTTTTGGGGCAGACATAACAACTGATTCGGAAACACTAGGCTTAGATTGAGCGCTTTTTGCCATCGCAGTGTTTTCTGTTGAAAGGATCGCAGAGTCTAGTGTCACCAATTTCTTAGTTGGCGATGAGATAGGTTGAGCAACTTCCTGAATGCCATTTGAATCATCAACGACAGAGACTTGAACCTGTAAATCTCGAGTTGAGATTGACTGCTCAACAATAGACTGATCAATCACAGGGCCTTGCGATATCGCCCAACCGCCCATCGCTAAGCTCAAAGTAAAACCTGCAACAACCCAAACTAGGGGGGAACGCGTTTTTACTTTAGGTACGACTGCCGCTTCAATCGAAGTCGCTGACTTTTTCTTTGCCAATTCAGACAAGGCGTTGTTAATGACGCTCATAATTAATTCCAACCCCACAGTATTGGCGTTTTAAATTTAGGCTTACACACATCGTACGTTTCATGCATAGCTGAAAAAAGATGTTGGTTGTCGATACTTTTCTTATCGTCACTGAACGAAAGCAATAGAGCCTTATGGCAAAGTTGGTTTATCAATCTAGGGATACCTAACGACGAACGACAGATCGCCTTTTTTTGATTCAAGCTGAATAACTCAGGGCTACCACCAGATTTAGCGATTCGATTATCAATATAAGCCACCGTTTCATCGAGATTCAGCGGTCTCAGTGTCGAACTAAATGTGATTCTTTGGCGAAACTGCCTTAGGTGGTACGCCTCTAATCGAGCATCCAATTCTGGCTGACCTAATAAGACAATCTGCAGCAGTTTTTTATCTTCCGTTTCAAGGTTACCAAACAACCTTAATGTTTCGAGCGCTTCATCCGATAGAGCCTGAGCTTCATCAAGAATAGCCACCACTCTTAAACCAGAATTGTGCAATTCAATGAGCTTATGCTGAATGTTATCAACCAAGGTTGCTTCATTATCGACAGCTAAACCAAGCTCTGTTGCAACCGCCTGGCGCAAGTCTGCCCCTGATAACACAGGGTTTGGTAAATAGATCAGAGCTGTACAGTAATGTAGGTGATTGACCAACATCCGGCAAACCATGGTTTTTCCAGTGCCTACCTCTCCGGTCACCTTAATCACGCCCTCGCCCATTTCCAACGCCGAGATTACCGTCTGAATCGCTTCGAAATGAGGCGCTAAACCATAGAAGAAATCGGTATTCGGCGTTAAGGTAAATGGCAGTTGTTCAAAACCAAAGTGAGCTTGATACATACGACGACCTAGCTTAGTGAGACACTGCCACTCTATATTGAGAAAGTAAGCAATTACTCTTCATCAGGGAACCACTGTTGAAGAAGATCACGTGAACGCTCCAACTCATTTTGCCAAGTATTCACACCCACGATCGTTGGCTTAAGTAAGATCACGAGCTCAGTTTTTTGCGTTAACTGATTGGTATTACGGAACAAATGACCTAAGGCTGGAATATCACCGAGGAATGGAACTTTAGAGGTCACATCACTGGTGTTGGATTTCATCAAACCACCAATAACAACCACATCGCCATCTCGAGCTCGAATCACTGAGTCAGACTCACGAATAGAGCTTTTCGCCAAAGGAAGCTGCACCACACCCGTTGTAGAACCAAGGTTGAGCTCTTTCACTTCTTCCTCGACCTCAATAACGGCTGGGTGAACATGTAAGAATACGCTACCTTTATCATCTATCTGAGGGGTCACATCTAAGGAGATACCCGAAAAGAACGGAGTTAACTCAACCTCAGGTGCGACGTTCGCGTTGTCACCACTGCCTACCGCGCTAGATAAATCCGTCACGTAGTATTCGTCAGTACCCACTTTGATAACCGCTTTCTGGTTGTTTGCAGCTGTGACTCGTGGGCTTGATAGAACGTTCAGGTCACCTTGAGTATCCATAAAGCTCAATACCGCTTCAAAACTGCCATCTGAGATCGTTACGTTGGTTTGCCCGCCTAACAAAGAGCTGATCGCATCTAATGGAGGCAAAGTTCCACCAGGTCGATCAATTACCACACCGCCGCTGCCAATCGACTTAGATAAATTAGACCAGCTAATACCTTGTTGGTAACCATCACTCAAGGTTACTTCCATGATTTTGGCTTCTAGGATAACTTGACGCTGCAGGCGTTTTTGAGAAATACCTAAGAACTCTCGAACCTCACGAATTTCGTCAGGGTAAGCACGCACTGTAATCACACTCGCTTGCGGGGTCACGACAACGCTTTGCCCATCGCCCGAGCCAATTAAGTGAGCAACCGCCGCTTCAAGCTGTGGCCAAAAATCACTTTCAGAGGTCGTTTCAATCTCTGTACCACCATTCGATGTCGAGTTTGATGAATTAGAAGAGTTAGATGAATTTGACGAGTTTGAGTTCGAGTTTGAAGAGCTCGATGAATTCGAATCTGAGTTAGAGATCGTGCCGGTGGTGATCGTCGTTAGTGAGCGACCAGAACGCTTAACTTGTAAGTAATCGACAGGGATCGTTACGGTGCGAAGACCGGCAGGATAAACTTGAATCACTTTGCCACGCTTTTCAATATCGTAGCCATACATATCTTGAGCAACAGCCAGTACCTCATCTAACGTCACGTCCGTTAGATTAAGCGTAAGGTTTCCAGACACACTTGGGTGAATAGCCGCACTATATTCCGTACCTTTCACTAAGCTGGCAAAAAAAGTTCTCGCTTCAACGCCTTTTGCCTGAATACGAAAACGCTTAACCGTTTCCATCCCCGGAGACATCGAGTCAGAATTAAGCTGAGGCATAAGGTCATCTTGAACCGACGAAGGCAGCTCATGAAGCGCTCTGCTATTGGCTTCATTAATTGATTCGTTTAAAGACTCTTTAATCTCAACAGGATCTCTATGCCCCATCGAACAGCCGACTAAAGATGACACTAGGATTGCTACTACAAGTTTACGCATGTCTTCACTCTAACCTTAATTATTCTTAACATCTAAAGAGAACATCTCTAATTTCCACTGCTTAGAGCTTCTCTGCAGAGTGACGTATTCTGGATCTATGTTCTTAACTCGGTACCCTCTGATCGTTTCCCCTTGTCCGAGAATCTGACCATTCATAATCGCATAGCAAGGCGTATCTCCCTTACACACGATGCTTTCTAAAGAAGGCAAGCGATAACGAGTTGGTGCTTTCTTAGCAGGCGCCGTTTTCTGTTGAGGTGAAAGCCAGCCTAATGGCGCCGTGGGATCTTGCTCAGCCCACACAAAAGAGCTACTAAATAGCAAGGACAACAAAAGAGTTCTAACCACCGATAAACTCCTGTCTAGTACCTAATGTGTAAACCTCGAACACCAGTCGAGCTTTAGGATATTCTTCTACTGAGTATTCAAATGTGCGCCAGTAGTAACTCACAGGTAGAGACTCAAGTGCTTGAAGGTAAGCTGAGATATCAAAGTAACTGCCGGTTAGCTCCATTCTTACAGGGTGAAGAAAGTAGCCTGAATATTCGCTGGTCTCTTTATTGTTCGAAATCGCTTCTGGTTTTAATGACTCTAGCGATTCAAGCTTTAGTCCATTACCGGCGTTAAGAACGCTCTCCAGTAACTGCGACATTTGAGAAGGTGTGATTAATCCATCAACAATCTGAGAAAGCTGAAGAGAGAGATCTTGGCTCTCCACCAGCAGCTTTTTGTACTCTCGATTAATTTCTTTGTCTGGGTCTTTGTTTAACTGAGCTTGCAGAACAAGTAACTCACCTTGCTGCCTTTGATTCGATTGAGTCAGGCTGCTCGCCTTGGCATTTTTAGCTTGTAGATCGAGATACGCAGGCTCAACCAATAAGGTGAACAACAACATCGATAGGCCAACAAAACCACACACAAAAAGTAGCCATTTTTCTCTTTGACTTAATGCAAGAAACTTATCGCTCAGCTGGTTCCACTGCTGCATTATTTACTCTCCCGACGAGTACTTAGCTCAAACGTCACCACATCCTGATCATTACGGCCAATTTTTAGTTTTTCAAAAGTGCGTCCGACTAAATTAAGCTCACTTTTAAACTGACCAATCCAGTTCGGAACGACATTTGCGTTACGAGCCAAGCCACTAAGATCTAAAGTATCGTGGGTCATGTAGATGTGCGAAAGAGAAATGTCATTTCGGCCTAATTTAGCTAAGGAATTCATGACGCCAGAATACCCGACTTGTTGGGATTCGTCGTATTGTCCAACAGCCTTCAAAGCCTCTTTTTTAGCCTCAGTCTCACGTTTGAGACGCGCAACCGCCGCGACTTTCTCTGGAGACGGTTTATGCTGAGTTAACTTACTATTCAATTGGTTAACTTGCTTGTTAAGTTGATTCGAGTCTTGTTGCAGGGCTGTTAGCTCTTTATCTAGATTAGAAACTTGATACTGCATTGCGAAGTAACCACCAAGCATCAAAACACAAACTACTCCCCAGCTCGCAACAACATTGGTCAGCGTAAAATATTCTTTTTTAGGCTTAAGGTGTTCAGGGTAAAGATTGACCTTAAACGTCTCTTTTTCAGCTGCAAGTTTAAGCAACAAACTCTCTGAATTATCACGCTCACCTTCAACCAACAGTGAAACTGTCGAGCTCAATGTACTGTTTAAGGCACTTTGTAACTCTGCTTCATCTTCTTCGTCACAACAGATTTTAAGCTGGTGAAGCTGGGTGCCTTTAATTTGAGAAGAAAGGTAATCAATCGAGCGTTGAAGCTCTAAAGCGAGGCCATCTAACTGAAGAGCACTTGACGCAACACCCGTTAAAGGTGGCACAACACTGCGGATGGTTCTTTGAAAACAAACGGTATTTTCGACAAACGCACCCAATTTAAAGTGTGAATTGACGCTACGTTGTAAAAGAATGAAATTAGACAGTTCGCCTGCACTGTAACCCCAGATTTCATCTTCAGGAGCAACACCTATTAATTCAACCTGAGCCGAATTAGTGATATTCAAAAGCTTGTCCAACAGCTTTTTAGGCAGGACATATACTTGCAGCTTGTTCGACGTTGGTAACGCGACCGCACTCGCAGTAATTTCCGTGACTCTTTCTGAAACAAGATCTTTGAGTAAAAAAGGCAGTGCTACCGACCATTCACTCTCTGGAATGTCCGGTTTATCAATTTGGTAGGTTTGGTAGTAGTTAGCACAGACAATCAGTTGGACGCTATTACTGGTAAACGCCTCACTGCTAAGCGATTTTTTTAGCGCACTCTCCCAGTCCCCATTAACCACGGGAATGCTGGCTACTTGAGGATCTTGTTCTGTCGATGAAATATAAATGGCGTCATTGCCCAGCAAGACAACTTGCGAGCTACCTTTATTATTCGTTGGCTTTATTTTGTCTAAAATCGCTTTAAAATTCATTCTTAACTACTACTCTTACGCCATCGATTTCTTCGTCCAACTTTGACAACAGATTCCGCTTTCGCGGCTTTTTCTGCTTGATTAGGCAAAGGGATAATTTGTTGTTCTTCGTCGAAATATCTCCCTTGATAGCCGTTAATGCCTAACTCTATCAAGGTATTCTTTTCTTGTTTTGTCTCGACTCCAACGGCAATAACTTGAGTTGGAGAATCACCACACGCCCCAATTAAGCTTCGAACAAACAGTTGGTTCTCATGCCTTTGGTCGATTTTCTTTATTAGGCTTCGATGAAGCTTAATATAATTAACCTTCAAATCCTTTATATAGTGAGTGCTAACAATGGTTCGCCCAGCTTGGCCAACCACAACTTTACACCCTAAACCTCGCAACATCTTTGCCACCGGTCTCATATAATCAAGATGAGCAATCAAGTGCCCTTCTGGAAACTCAAACGCAAGCTGAGAGCGGTGTTGAGCAGAGAGCTGTAACAACTCACTCCTAAACCACTTAAAGTGCTGTTTATTAGCAAACGGGGTAACATTCAGATTCACTGAATAGTTGATAGGTTGAGTTGATTCTTTCAACGATTTCAACACAACCTTTAGAACCGATTGGTCCATTTGAGCTTGATAACCCACTTGCTCTACCGCAGGCATAAATCGAGACGATTTCAATAAACCTTTGTCAGGATCCTGAATTCTAGTAAATATTTCTCTATGCAATTCATTAACTTGACCAGATTCCGGCATAAGATAACACCGCTGAGCAAAGATTACTAAATTTTCAGGAAGCAGCGCTTTATCAAGTAATGTTCTCCAACGAACACTGCCTCTATCAAGCTCATTCTTATTCTCTTTCGGGTAACGGCTCCAGTTATTAATACGCTCTAACTGAGCACTCTTTAGTGCCGTTTCCGTTTCATCCATGATCTGGCTATGACGCTCACCTTCGGTATACATGGTCACACCAATATGACACCAGTTATCCGACTCTAAAGGCTCTGGCGGAGCTAGCTTATCTAACTGCCTTAAACACTGAGCAGCCAAGGTCGCAATATCTTTTGCGCCCTGATGAGGGATAAATACAGCAAAGTCCGCTTCGTAATAGCGAGAAAAAATGACATCGGGATAGCGTTGAACGATATTCGACAGTACTTCACCGACTTCAATAATAAAGCCGTCTGTGGTTTGCTTATCGTTAGCATCACTAACTTGCTCCCATTCGTCGATACGTATCAGTAACACACCGCCTCGAGCACCACTTTCATGCAGTGCCGATTCCAGCTTATTATCGAATAAAACTCGGTTTGCCGTTCCCGTGAGTTTATCTAGGAAAGTATGGGTACGAATAAAGGTATCAAAGCGACTTCGTTCTTGACGAGCATCTTGTAGCTCTTCAATCAATACATCTAAGGCTTCGCTTGCGGTATAAGGCCACTCTCGCTCATCTCCCTTTGCATGAGCTTCAACCTGACCGGCCAAGATCATTCTTCCTCGCTCTTCCAAGATTTCAGAACCCATGAGTTGTTCTTTCAACCAACGAACACCGCGAGCAAGACAGAACAGAACCAATGCGACAGCCAAAGTAATTGACCACATCGCTTCCATTGAGTAGTTGTAGCCAATATAAGGAGGAAGTGCTTTAAATTCGATTCGGTAGCCTTCATTACGCTCTAAAATGAAGCTTTTCTCATAAAGACGATTGGGATCAATTTGTGGGGAGGTATCTTTGAAACGATAAACGATGCCGGTCTTGTTCGAGAGTTTCATCTCAACAATATTGCTCGCCTGCAACATCTTAGGCATCCAACGCTGCATTGAATACGCGGCGTCAGGGTCTTCCATCTCTTTATCTACAACGTCGACAATGCCAACCAAATAATGGTCTAAATATTCCTGTCCAATACGCTTAAAGGAAAGTGTGCCACCAATAAAAAGAATGAACATCGCGCTGATCACTATCACGGTGACAAATGCGACCAATCGAGTGCTCAATTTTAGTGTCGGGGTATATCTCATGAATAACGAAATCCTTTTCAACTCACATTATACCGTATTGCTACTTATACTATAAATTGACGTTGTAAATAAAGCGTTAAGAATTGTAGGTAACAAAAAGCCGCGATGAACGCGGCTTTTTCCAATTTAATACTGTCTTTATAATATATTAAAAACAGGGACTAAAATGGGATGTCATCATCAAAATCCATTGGCGGCTCATTATATTGAGGTTGAGCCTGCTGAGGAGCTTGTTGAGGTGCTTTTGGCTGCTGTTGAGCGGGAGCACTGTATTGTTGTTGCTGTGGCTGCTGTGGCTGACCCCAACCACCTTGCTGTTGGTTGTTACCCATGCCACCTTGAGCAGGAGCACCACCTTGAGCACGGCCGCCAAGCATTTGCATTACACCATTGAAGCCTTGAACAACCACTTCAGTTGTGTAGCGATCTTGACCGCTTTGATCTTGCCATTTACGAGTTTGAAGTTGACCTTCAATGTAAACTTGAGAACCTTTACGTAGGTACTCACCAGCAACTTCCGCAAGCTTGCCAAACAGAGCAACACGGTGCCATTCTGTTTTTTCACGCTGCTCGCCAGTTGCTTTATCACGCCATGACTCTGACGTTGCAATGGTAATGTTCGCTACTGCGCCGCCATTTGGCATGTAACGAATTTCAGGGTCATTACCTAGGTTACCCACTAATATAACTTTGTTAACTCCACGGCTAGCCATGATTTGCTCCGTCTAAATTCATAGTCTCAGAAAATTTTAGCGCACAAGAATAGCATGCTTTTCTACAGTGATAAATCGCATTCCTATTCTCTCCTCACTACAAAGAATAAAAACGTAACAAATCATGATATTCAGAGCGATGTTGCTTTTTTCTCCACTTACAAACCACTCATTTACTTTGATAATTGATATTCAACGCAAGTCACTATCAAGGCGCTAGAGAAGCTAAAGCCTGCATGACAACGTGGAATCTAATCCCACTCAAACAGGACGTTTCAATGAGAAAATCAAGATACGCTCGCACTTTACACTTTCTGTGCATCGACCCAAACGATACCTATCTACATGTAAAAGAGATAGAAAAGCATTTATCTATTGTTCTCTACAAAATGACACCCGACGCATTAATGCTAGTTGATAGAAAGCAGAGTAACCGGATCTTGCTCGTCGATTACAGAGAGGTACCACAACTACTGATTATTTGTCCTAACCTGACTGTTATGTGGAAAAATCACGAAATCATTTTATTCAATGTCCCCCAGCAACTTCCAACCTCAGAGCTTCTTACCTATGGGGTACTAAAAGGACTCTTTTACAACACTGAACAAAAGGACAAGATTGCTCGTGGTCTTCAAGAAGTCATTGATGGCGATAACTGGCTGCCAAGGAAGGTAACCAATCAACTGTTGTTTTATTATCGCAATATGGTCAATACCAACACCACACCAACCAATGTTGATTTAACCATTCGTGAGATCCAGGTGATTCGCTGTCTTCAATCCGGGTCTTCAAACACACAAATCGCCGATGACTTGTTTATTAGTGAGTTCACGGTTAAATCTCACCTCTATCAAATATTCCGTAAGCTTGCGGTAAAAAATAGAGTTCAAGCGATAGCATGGGCAAACCAGAACCTGCTTGCATAATCGACCCACCTCTTAGTCTGACGATAATTTTGAGGGAAGCTCTAGTAAACCATGGCTATTGTTGCTGAATTTTCGACATAACTTATGCTAGAGTTGCCCTCAGAAATATCAACCACTCAGGTTGAATCAATAATTATTATAGATAAAGGGTCTTATCATGATCAAAAAGTGCCTTTTCCCGGCAGCTGGCTACGGTACACGTTTTTTACCTGCAACCAAGTCAATGCCTAAAGAAATGATGCCTGTAGTAAACAAGCCTCTGATTGAATACGGTGTAGAGGAAGCTATCGAAGCTGGTATGGATGGAATGTGCATCGTTACTGGTCGTGGTAAGCATTCTCTGATGGATCACTTCGATAAAAACTACGAACTCGAACATCAGATCAGCGGCACGAATAAAGAAGACTTGTTGATCAATATCCGTGAAACAATTGAAGCGGCAAACTTCACTTACATTCGCCAACGTGAAATGAAAGGTCTAGGTCATGCTATCTTGACTGGCCGCGAGCTTGTGGGTGATGAACCGTTTGCAGTCGTGCTTGCTGATGACCTTTGTGTGAACGAACAACAAGGTGTGTTGGCTCAAATGGTTGCACTGTACAAACAGTTCCGTTGTTCAATCGTTGCTGTTCAAGAGGTGCCAGAAAACGAAACGCACAAATACGGTGTTATCTCTGGTGAAATGATTAAAGATGATCTTTTCCGTGTTGACGACATGGTTGAGAAGCCAGAACCAGGTACTGCACCAAGTAATCTAGCGATCATTGGCCGTTACATTCTGACTCCAGACATCTTTGAACTTATCGAGCAGACTGAACCAGGTAAAGGTGGCGAAATCCAGATTACCGATGCATTGTTAAAACAAGCCAAAGCAGGCTGTGTATTAGCATACAAATTTAAAGGCCAACGCTTTGACTGCGGTAGTGTAGAAGGCTATATCGAAGCAACAAATTACTGCTTTGAAAATCTATACAAAAAAGACCAGCAACAAATCGAACTAGGTAAGCACTCAACAACAAAAGAAGCTTAATCGCTAGTTTTGGCATACTAACTAATGATACGTAGCGATGAGTTAGTCGCGTAATAAATGATTTAAAGGGTGACTCGAAAGCGTCACCCTTTTTTTGTTTACTGTTTTTTTATCCAGTAAAACTTTGCACAAATCTCACTCTATGTAATACTTTAGCCACTTAAAATTACATGGTCTATTGAGATGGATAAAATAGAAATTAGAGGCGCTCGTACGCATAACCTCAAAGACGTCAACCTAACCATTCCACGTGACAAACTGACTGTCATCACCGGATTATCGGGTTCAGGAAAGTCGTCACTTGCGTTTGACACACTCTACGCAGAAGGTCAGCGTCGTTATGTTGAATCTCTGTCTGCTTACGCTCGTCAATTTCTATCTCTTATGGAAAAGCCTGATGTCGACCATATTGAAGGTCTGTCTCCAGCTATCTCAATAGAACAAAAATCGACTTCACATAACCCTCGCTCAACCGTCGGTACCATTACCGAAGTCTATGATTACCTCAGATTATTGTATGCGCGAGTAGGCGAACCTCGCTGTCCAGACCACAACATCCCTCTAGCAGCACAAACCATCAGTCAAATGGTCGATAAGGTCTTAGAACTGCCTGAAGGCTCAAAGATGATGTTGATGGCACCGATTGTCAAAGAGCGCAAAGGTGAGCATGTTAAAACACTGGAAAACTTAGCTGCGCAAGGCTTTATCCGAGCCCGAATTGATGGTGAAACCTGTGATCTATCCGATCCACCAGCCTTAGAACTTCATAAAAAGCACACCATTGAGGTCGTCGTTGATCGATTTAAAGTACGTCCCGATCTACAGCAACGTTTGGCTGAATCGTTCGAGACCACATTAGAGCTCTCTGGCGGTATCGCTGTCGTCGGCTGGATGGACGAAACGGATCAAGAAGAGATCGTATTCTCTGCTAACTTCGCTTGTCCTAAATGTGGTTACAGCATGCAAGAGCTTGAGCCTCGCCTGTTCTCATTTAATAACCCGGCAGGAGCATGTGGTACGTGTGATGGTCTTGGTGTTCAACAGTATTTTGATCCAAGCCGAGTGATTTTAGATGAGAACCTAAGCATTGCTGAAGGTGCGATAAAAGGTTGGGATCAAAAGAACTACTACTATTTCCAGATGCTAACGTCGCTTTCAGAACATTATGGTTTTGATCTGTATGCGCCATTTAATTCTCTACCGAAAAAGACTCAAGAGATCATTCTAAAAGGATCAGGTCGAACTGAAGTGGAATTCAAGTACATCAATGACCGAGGTGATATTCGAGTTAAGCGTCATCCATTCGAGGGCATTTTAAATACCTTAGAGCGCCGTTACCGTGATACTGAATCGAGCGCGGTGCGTGAAGACCTTGCCAAATACATCTCAACCAAGTCGTGTTCTAGCTGTGATGGCACTCGCCTGAGATTAGAAGCTCGCAATGTTTTCATTGGTGATACAACACTTCCGGAAATCGTTGAACTTAGCATTGCTGACGCACTACAATTTTTCCAAGAATTGAAGCTAGACGGTCAACGTGGGCAGATCGCAGATAAAGTGATGAAAGAGATCAATGATCGTCTGCATTTCTTAGTCAACGTTGGTTTGAACTACCTTAACCTATCACGCAGTGCTGAAACGCTGTCTGGTGGTGAGGCGCAACGTATTCGTTTGGCGAGCCAAATCGGTGCCGGTTTAGTTGGCGTTATGTATGTACTTGATGAGCCATCAATTGGTCTCCACCAGCGCGATAATGAACGTCTATTGCAAACCTTAATTCACCTGAGAGACTTAGGTAATACGGTACTTGTTGTGGAACATGACGAAGATGCAATTCGTTGTGCTGACCATGTTATCGATATCGGTCCAGGAGCAGGGGTGCACGGTGGTCACGTGGTGGCAGAAGGTACCATGCAAGACATCATCGAAAACCCGAACTCTTTGACAGGCCAATACCTGAGCGGTGCTAAAGAAATTGCAGTGCCTGAAAAGAGAACGCCTATCGACAAGAAAAAGGTCGTCGAGATCGTTGGCGCAACGGGGAACAACCTAAAGAATGTGACCGCGACAATTCCTGTTGGCTTGTTCAGTTGTATTACGGGCGTATCAGGTTCGGGTAAATCAACGCTTATCAACGATACCTTCTTTAAAGTCGCCCACACTCAATTAAACGGTGCCACGACTGCAGTTCCAGCAAAGCACAAAAAGATTAAAGGGTTAGAACATTTTGATAAGGTAATCGACATAGATCAAAGCCCTATCGGTCGTACACCAAGATCAAACCCTGCGACCTACACAGGGATTTTCACCCCTATTCGTGAACTATTCGCGGGCACTCAGGAATCACGTTCTCGTGGTTACAAGCCAGGTCGATTCAGCTTTAACGTTCGTGGTGGTCGTTGTGAGGCTTGTCAGGGAGACGGCGTAATCAAGGTAGAGATGCACTTCTTACCCGATGTGTATGTGCCTTGTGATGTGTGTAAAGGTAAGCGCTATAACCGTGAGACTCTAGAGGTCCGCTACAAAGGTAAAACCATTGACGAAGTTCTAGAGATGACTGTGGAAGATGCTCGTGAATACTTCAACCCGGTACCTGTTATCGCTCGTAAACTGCAAACTTTAATGGACGTTGGCCTCTCTTACATTCGCTTAGGGCAAGCAGCTACAACCTTATCTGGTGGTGAAGCTCAGCGTGTTAAATTAGCGCGTGAACTGTCTAAACGAGACACGGGAAAAACCTTATACATTCTCGATGAGCCAACAACAGGCCTTCATTTCCACGATATCCAGCAGCTACTGACGGTATTACATAGACTGCGTGATCACGGTAATACAGTTGTCGTGATTGAGCACAACCTAGATGTCGTTAAAACAGCAGACTGGATCCTAGATCTTGGCCCAGAAGGTGGGCAAGGTGGTGGTGAGATTGTTGCAGAGGGTACACCTGAAGATGTGGCGTTAGTCGAAGGTTCACACACTGCTCGCTTCCTTAAGCCTATGTTAAATTTGAAGTAGGTGTAAAATAGCGCCCTGCGGACAGACAGAAAAATGTTAAAGTAACAGAGCTTGTTTCAGAAGGAACAAGCTCTGTTTTTATAAGGTTAGGGATTTATGGCAACAATACACACTAGCGGTACTCAGCTAGAAAATCAGGTCACTCAGCTACCACTCAACAAAGCATTTCTGGCTTCTTTAGCTGTTGTATTCTTGTTAGCTATGCATTTTTTTATGCCGAATCCTGGTGGTTCGGGCCTTGCTCTATCCTTTAACCCTACCACTTGGCTAGCGCTAAGCTTCACGCTAGCGATTGGCTTTTACCAACTCGCGACCAATCGAGTACTCAAGTATTCCAAATTAACAATTGGCTTGTTGATTAGCTGCATCATACTCACGCTACCCATTTTATACAGCAATGCTGCACCTCAAGGAGCGTCAGGACGCTTGCTTGGATTGTGGGCGGGCTTTGCCTTATTTGTGGTGCTGCAGCAATTTAAGTTCAGCAATAAACACAAGCAACGTATGTTGTGGTTCATTGTACTTGCTGTTGTTATACAAGCACTATTTGGCTATGTGCAATATTTCTTATTAGAACCTGGCAACCTATTTGGCTACAACACTGCTGCAAACCGACCATATGGGATATTTCAACAACCGAATGTAATGGCAAGCTTTCTTGCTACTGGTTTTGTGCTGTCCGCTTACCTTTTAGCAAGGCAGCCGGCTAAATATAACCATAAGATCAGCGAATCATTCCTACTGTATTTAACTCCAACCTTAACCGTGCCCTTGCTGATCATCATTGCATCACGTACCGGATGGTTGGCCGCTGTCATTGGGTTTATCTGCATTCTGCCCTATCTATACAAGTTCTCGACCAAGAAACGCTTCTACGGATGGTGCGCATCAGTGCTCGTCGGTGTCGTCGTCGCTTTTTCGGTGATCAGCCTAAGTGCGACTGATAGCCTCGCTAGCAAGAAAGCGAACCTAGAAAGCCCGCGCGCTTATACGTTCCCGCAAGCTTTAGATATGATGATCGAAAAGCCATTTACAGGTTATGGTTACGGGAAATTTGAGTCTGAATACACGCTATATACAGCTCGCCAACATCAACTCAACTCGAACTATCATCCAGGTCTTCCTTCAATGGATCACCCGCACAATGAGTTCCTGTTTTGGGGAGTTGAAGGGGGGATTGTACCAATCATCGGAATCTTGATTGCTGCAATATTGGTGATGTCACGCATAACAAGTTCAGCAAAGGGAACACGTCTAGCCCTGCTCGCGTTATTTATCCCAATCCTTTTGCACTCTCAACTTGAGTATCCTTTTTACCACTCGGCGATTCACTGGATAACATTCATTATATTGATTTACTGGGTAGATCAGCGCTCTTCCCGACATTATCAACAGTCGTTCAGTATCATTAGCAAGACCCTATTTAGAGTGTTGAGCTTAGTGCTCCCTATTTTGGTCAGTTTTTATATGTTGAGCGCCCTGCACACCAACTATGTACTGACTAAGTTTGAACAATCTAAGCCGAAAAATCCGGACATTCTTAAGCAGGTAACGAACCCAGTAGTGTGGAAAGATCGCTACGATTGGGATATATACAGCACTTACCTTAATATCGGCCTCTACAAAGCCGACCCGAGCCTTATACAGCCTTACATCGATTGGTCACTGGAGATCATAAAGAGTAAACCAAGACCGGCTTTCTACAGCAATCTGATTCTGGCGTATCAAGGCCTAGGAGAAGAAAGTAAAGCAGAGCAAATTCGTAGCGAAGCGAACTTTTTATTCCCTAACAGAGACTTTTCAAAGGTTCAGTATAAGAAAGTGTCACAAGCAGAAGATAACGTTTCGTCTGCAGAATAATGTTAAGAATTCGCAACGCAAGCTTCACTTAGTAGGCAGTAGGAGCTTGGGGTAGATACAAAAAAGCGCACGATCTCTCGTGCGCTTTTCTTTTTAATTTCAGTTCATGCAGCTACTTCAAAACATCTTTTAGCGCTTTTAGGCACAACGCGACATTCTCTTTACGAGCACCGTAACCCATTAGGCCGATACGCCATGCCTTACCAGCCAAAGAGCCAAGCCCAGCACCGATTTCAAGATTATATTCTTCTAAAAGCTGCGTTCTGATCTTAGCCTCATCAATTCCTTCTGGGAAATAAAGTGCATTAAGCTGCGGCAGGCGGCTCTCTTCATCAACCACAAACTTTAACCCTAGAGCTTCTACGCCTTCTTTAAGCTCTTGGTGCATCGCATGATGACGAGACCACGCATTATCTAAGCCTTCATTTTTCAACAAAACCAGCGACTCATGCAGAGCATAAAGGCTGTTCACGGGTGCGGTATGGTGGTAGCTACGCTTACCTTCTCCACTCCAGTAACCTAATACTAAACTTTGATCCAAAAACCAGCTTTGCACTGGTGCTTTACGGGCTTTCATTTTATCAACCGCACGCTGAGAGAAAGTCACTGGAGATAGCCCTGGCACACAAGACAGACACTTTTGGCTGCCAGAATAAACCGCATCAAGCTGCCACTCATCAACCAGCAATGGCACACCACCTAATGATGTCACTGCATCAACAATCGTTAACGCATCAAACTGACGAGCGACAGCAGAGATAGCTTGAGCATCAGATAACGCTCCGGTTGATGTCTCTGCATGCACAAATGCAACAGCAACGGCATCGGGGTTTTCTGCCAATGCTTGTTCTACCTTTTCAACTGAAACGGGCTTGCCCCATTCGTCATCAACAAGGATGGCTTCGCCACCACAACGCACCACGTTTTCTCGCATACGCTCACCGAAGACACCGTTACGACAAACAATCACCTTTTCACCAGGCTCAATCAAGTTAACAAAACAGGTCTCCATACCTGCACTGCCCGGTGCAGAAACGGCAATCGTAAATTCGTTTTCAGTCTGAAAAGCGTATTTAAGAAGTTGTTTAAGCTCATCCATCATCGCAATAAACAGCGGATCTAAGTGACCTATGGTTGGACGGCTCAAAGCCTGTAACACTTGAGGTGAGATATCTGAAGGACCAGGTCCCATTAACGTTCGGTGTGGTGGATAAAAGCTATCGATAGCAGTAGTGAGTGGTAAATTAGACATGTACATCCCTTACGTTAATGTTGTGAACAATCCACCCTAAAGCAAATTGATTACCTCAGCAATTAGCCATAAGTATTGAGGTCAAACCACTGTCACATAATTGTTAAAATTATTTTTCAATTATCTCAAGTTACGGATTGACATTGTTACCACAAAAACGTTCAATGAAACGGCTATCTAGCAGAAGAGGAGCACTGCCCAGGCAGATGTTTTGTGGAACCGCATTTCCAATACAAAACATTTATGGGGAGCAGTGCCGAGATAATAAAAGGATGCAGGACCTTTATTATCGGTTGAGCGGGCTGAATCCCGTCAACTGTCGCCATTTCTATATGGTGAAGAGCTTCTGAGGTTACTATTCTAATAATTCCTCTCTTTTTGCTCTAAAACTCTCTTCGAAAAACATCGGACGTTGGATTACCCAACCGTAATTTTATTTTAGGAAGTCGTGGGAGATATATCGTGAGTGCATCTAATGTAGCTGGTTCTTTTAATGTCGCTAAGTTTGGTGGAACAAGTGTTGCCAACTTTGAAGCAATGAGCCGTTGTGCTGCCATTATTGAAAACAACTCAAACACGAAACTGGTCGTGAGTAGTGCATGCTCTGGTGTCACTAACTTGCTGGTTGAACTAGCAAATGGTGTTCAAGACAAAGCTCGTCGTCAGGAACTAATGGCGCAATTAGCGGACATTCACAACGCAATTCTTGACCAACTCGCAGATCCAATCAGCATCGAAAAAGAAGTCCACAGCATTCTTGATGACATTGCGAGCGCTGCAGAGGCCGCATCATTCCAAACAAGTACTAAACTGACGGATCACCTTGTCGCATGTGGCGAGTTGATGTCGACACACATCTTGGCTCAGATCATCTCTGAACGAGGCACTCCTGCTGTTCGCTTTGATATCAGAGATGTGATGCGTACTAATGATGATTTTGGTAAAGCCGAACCTCAACTAGAAGATATTGCCGCTCTAGCGCAAGAGAAACTGATTCCACTTTGCCAACAACAAGTTGTCGTTACCCAAGGTTTTATCGGCGCTGATAGCGAAGGTAACACCACGACTTTAGGCCGCGGTGGCAGTGATTACTCAGCAGCACTGATTGCCGAATCTGTACAGGCGATTGGTCTAGAAATCTGGACGGATGTTCCAGGTATCTACACCACAGATCCTCGTATTGCACCTAAAGCTTCTCCTATCCCAGAGATCAGCTTTAGTGAAGCATCGGAAATGGCAAACTTTGGTGCAAAGATACTGCACCCTTCAACTCTAGTACCTGCATTGCGCCACCAAATCCCGGTATTTGTCGGCTCTTCTAAAGCACCAGAGTTAGGTGGAACTTGGATTCGCCAAGAAGTTGAAAGCTCACCATTATTCAGAGCACTTGCTCTTCGTTGCAACCAAACGATGGTTACGCTTCGCAGTGCAAACATGTTCCATGCTTACGGCTTTTTGGCGAAGGTATTCGAGATCCTTGCTAAACATAAGATCTCAGTCGATCTCATCACGACTTCAGAGATCAGTGTCTCACTGACTCTCGATCAAACAGACACATCAGGTGGTGCTCCTGAGTTACCAGAAGCTGCTCGACTGGAGCTTGAAGAGTTGTGTTCTGTAGATATTGAACACGACCTATGCCTTGTTGCGCTTATTGGCAACAACATGAGTGAAAATAAAGGCTATGCAAAGCAGGTGTTTGGCACTCTGGAAGATTTCAATCTACGTATGATTTGTTACGGAGCAAGCCCACACAACTTGTGCTTCTTGCTAGATGCATCTGTTTCTAAGTTGGCGATCCAAAAACTTCACCAAGAGTTATTTGAATAAGGCGATGGTTAATTAATTGGTTTTAATTAACCAAACCCCAGATACAAAAAGGGTTGCTCTTGAGCAACCCTTTCTCTTTTTTACTTTACGAACCAAAGCTCGTCATAGATTCAAACTAGTTAATGTTTGGACCTAACCACTTCTCAGCTTCCAACATATCCCAGCCCTTACGATCAGCATAGCTATCCACTTGATCCTGTTGAATCTGTGCAATAGCAAAGTATCTAGCATCAGGGTGTGAGAAATACATACCCGACACTGAGGCACCTGGCCACATTGCGTAACTCGTGGTTAGTGACATGTCGATGGCTTTTTCAACGTCCATCAACTCCCACAACGTGCCTTTCTCTGTATGTTCTGGGCAAGCAGGGTAACCCGGAGCTGGACGAATACCTTGGTACTTCTCTCGAATCAAATCGTCGTTAGACAAATCCTCATCAGGCGAGTAACCCCAAATGTCCTTTCTCACTTCTTTGTGTAAATATTCTGCAAACGCTTCAGCCAAACGGTCCGCAACCGCCTGAATCATAATCGCATTGTAATCATCACCATTAGCTTTATATTCATCAGCAAGCTCTCGCTCACCAATACCGCCAGTAACCGCAAAGCCACCAATCCAGTCAGCTTTACCGCTTTCTTTTGGCGCAATGTAATCAGACAAACAGTAGTTAAAGCCTTTTGGTTTCTCTGTTTGTTGACGAAGATTGTGTAGAACTTTTAGAACTTCGGTACGAGATTCATCGGTATACACCTCAATATCATCACCAACACTGTTCGCTGGGAACATGGCACACATACCACGCGCTTCAAGCAGCTTCTCTTTCTCTACGCGATCCAGTAAATCATTAGCATCTTTGAATAAACGTTTTGCCTCTTCACCCACTTCTTCATGCTCAAGGATTGCAGGGTATTTACCAACCAATGACCATGTCATAAAGAATGGAGTCCAATCGATGTACTGACGCAAAGTTGCCACATCAAAATCATTGAAGATATGAACTCCCGGCTTAGCGGGTGCCGGTGGCGTATACGCATCCCAATCGATAGCAACTTTATTGGCACGAGCTCTTTCAAGCGTGACAGGCTTGGTACGAGGCTTCTTACGATTGTGCTGATCTCGAACGCGATCGTAATCGATATCCAGCTTCTCAACGAAAGCGGGTTTCAATTCATCAGAAAGTAGTGAAGTACAAACACCCACTGCACGCGAGGCATTATTTACGTATACAACAGGTTCTGAATAATTCTGCTCAATCTTAACTGCTGTGTGAGCTTTAGATGTGGTTGCGCCGCCAATCAGAAGAGGCAGCTTGAAACCCTGTCTCTCCATTTCTTTAGCAACATGTACCATTTCATCAAGAGACGGTGTAATCAGCCCAGACAGGCCAATAATGTCGACATTCTCTTCTTTCGCTACCTTGAGAATCTTCTCGCAAGAAACCATCACACCTAAGTCGATAATTTCGTAGTTATTACACTGTAAAACCACACCAACGATATTTTTACCGATATCGTGAACGTCACCTTTAACGGTCGCTAACAAAATCTTACCGTTAGTTGCGCCCACTTCTTTGGATGCATTAATGAATGGTTCTAAATGGGCAACCGCCTGTTTCATCACACGCGCAGACTTTACAACCTGTGGTAAGAACATCTTACCTTCACCAAACAGGTCACCAACAACGTTCATTCCGTCCATTAGAGGACCTTCAATCACTTCAATAGGACGAGAGGCATTAACACGAGCTTCTTCGGTATCTTCAACAATAAAGTCGGTGATACCTTTTACCAAAGAGTGCTCCAAACGCTTCTCTACAGGCCAAGTTCGCCACTCTAATGCAGATTTATCTTCAACCTTACCAACAGCACGCTCTAGGTATTCGGTCGCCATATCCAGCAATCTTTCAGTCGAATCATCACGACGGTTTAGTACGACATCTTCAACAGCATCACGCAGATCTTCTGGAACATTATCGTAAATTTCCAACTGACCAGCGTTTACAATGCCCATATCCATACCGTTTTTAAAACAGTGATATAGGAATACCGCGTGAATAGCCTCACGGACGTAGTTATTACCACGGAATGAGAATGAAACATTCGACACACCGCCAGAGATCATCGCATGCGGGAGATCGCGTTTGATGTCTCCTACTGCTTCAATGAAATCAACCGCATAGTTATTATGCTCATCGATACCAGTAGCCACTGCGAAAATATTCGGGTCAAAAATAATATCTTCTGGTGGGAAACCGACTTCATCAACAAGAATGTTGTAGGCATTGGTACAGATTTCGACTTTACGCTCTCGAGTATCAGCCTGCCCGACTTCATCAAACGCCATCACGATGACAGCAGCACCATAACGACGAACTAATTTGGCTTGCTCAACAAACTTCTCTTTGCCTTCTTTTAGAGAGATTGAGTTAACGATGCCTTTGCCTTGAATACACTTTAGGCCAGCTTCGATAACTTCCCACTTAGAAGAATCGACCATAACAGGTACTTTCGAGATTTCAGGTTCTGAAGCACATAGATTCAGGAATTTAACCATACACGCCTCGGCGTCTAGCATCCCTTCATCCATGTTGATATCGATAATCTGAGCGCCATTTTCGACTTGCTCGCGAGCAACACTCAATGCTTCGTCGTAAAGCTCTTCTTTGATCAAACGCTTGAAACGCGCAGAACCAGTGACATTGGTCCGCTCACCTACATTCACGAACAAAGATTCTTTAGCTATCGTCAGTGGCTCTAGTCCCGAAAGACGACAAGCAACTGGTAAGTCTGGCAATTGACGCGGCGTTACACCTTCAACGGCCTCAGCCATTTGACGGATATGCTCTGGAGTAGTACCACAACACCCACCAATTAGGTTCAAGAAGCCACTTTCAGCCCACTCTTTAACATGTTCAGCCATATCCTCAGGAGAAAGGTCATACTCGCCAAATGCATTAGGCAAACCCGCATTAGGGTGAGCAGAAACATTGCACTCTGAGATACGAGACATCTCACCGACATACTCACGCAGTTCATCAGGGCCCAATGCACAGTTCAATCCAAATGAGATTGGTTTTACATGACGAAGGGCGTTGTAGAATGCTTCTGTCGTCTGTCCTGAAAGGGTACGACCTGATGCGTCAGTGATGGTACCGGAAATCATCACGGGAAGAGCAATACCCACCTCTTCAAAAACAGATTCAACGGCAAAGGCACACGCTTTCGCGTTTAACGTATCAAAGATAGTTTCAATAAGAATTAAATCTGAACCGCCCTTAATGAGCGCGCGAGTCGATTCAGAATAGGCTTCAACCAGTTCGTCAAAGCTAACATTACGGTAACCTGGATCGTTTACATCAGGCGAGATAGAACAAGTTCGGTTGGTAGGGCCTAATACACCCGCGACGAAGCGAGGTTTATCTGGGGTCTTTGCAGTCCATTCATCAGCTGCTTCACGAGCAAGCTTGGCAGCAGCAAAGTTAATCTCTTCACTAAGGCTTTCCATATCATAGTCGGCCATAGCGATGGTTGTAGCGTTAAAGGTATTGGTTTCGAGGATGTCAGCCCCAGCTTCCAAATACTCCATATGGATATCTTTGATAAGTTTAGGCTGTGTAAGAACTAAAAGGTCATTGTTGCCCTTCAAGTCACTGTGCCAATCAGCAAAGCGTTCACCACGATAGTCTTGCTCTTCCAATTTATAATCCTGAATCATGGTGCCCATGCCACCATCAATCAGTAAAATTCGTTGCTTCAACAGAGCGTCAACCTTTTGCCTTACATTACTTCCCACGGTACAACCTCATTCCTTTAATTATCCCTCCATCCTATCACACATTAAAAAGGAGTCTAGACGTCTAAAAAAGGAAATTGATTACTGAGTCATGACAAAAAAATGTTTGCTATTTGAGCATGAGACAACGAAAATTCATATTCATACTTTGTTACATGTTGGAATCCCAATGTCGGTCTATTACACCTTATGCTTCTTGTCCGCTGCAGCCATGCTTATTGCTTTCGTGAATACAAAAATTGGTAAAATGCAGACAACCATCGCCATTACAGCTGGCTCAATGATGTTATCTCTATTAATTATCATTGCGGGACAAAACAATTGGTTCCAATTGGCTGACATCGCCTCAGAAACCGTTGCCAGTATCAATTTTGAAGATTTCCTTCTAAAAGGGATATTAGGATTCTTACTATTTGCAGGCGGTTTGGGAATCAAATTACCAAACCTAAAAGACCAGAAATGGGAAATAACAGTACTCGCGTTAGGTGCTACGCTGTTTTCAACATTCTTTATCGGTTTTGTGCTGTACGGGTTTTGCCAGTTCATCGGTATTCAATTTGATCTGATTTACTGCCTACTCTTTGGCTCGCTAATCTCTCCAACCGATCCCATCGCCGTGCTAGCAATAGTAAAGAAACTCGACGCTCCCAGAAGAATCTCTACTCAAATCGAGGGAGAATCTCTATTCAACGATGGTTTTGGCTTAGTTATCTTCGTAACCCTATTTACTATCGCATTCGGCACAGAAGCGCCAACCGTCGGTAGTGTGACCATGCTATTCGTTCAAGAGGCGATTGGCGGCATTGTCTATGGTTTTGTTTTAGGTCTTGTATTCCACTACCTAATCAGCAATACAGATGACCACTCGATGGAGTTACTATTAACCATCGGCATCCCAACTGCTGGTTATGCGTTTGCTGAAGTTCTACATGTATCAGGCCCATTAGCGATGGTGGTCTCAGGTATCATGATTGGTAACTGGACTCGCTTTATCGGATTCTCAAAAGAGAGTGAAGATCACTTAGATCATTTCTGGGAATTGATAGATGAATTCTTAAACGGCGTATTATTCCTACTAATTGGTATGTCGATGCTGTTATTCAAATTCCACCAAGAAGATTGGATCTTAATGGCTTTCGCAGTCCCTCTAGTATTGAGTGCACGTTACTTGAGTGTTTTCTTGTCTTACATCGGATTTAAACGCTTTAGAACTTACAACCCGTGGTCGATTAAGATTCTAACTTGGGGTGGTTTACGCGGTGGCTTAGCACTAGCCATGGCACTTTCAATCCCTTCAGGTATCTGGGTAATTGAAGACAAAGCAATCGATGTTAAAGAGATAATCCTTGTCATGACATACGCCGTTGTTGTGTTCTCTATTCTAGTTCAAGGCTCAACAATCACTCCTATGATAGAGAAAGCAAAACAAGCAGAGAAAGAGCTAGATTAATATCTAAATAGATCAACCAAGGCCGCCTACTTTAGGTGGCCTTTTTTATACCTAATGAAAGTCAAACTCGCCAATTCCCTCACTGAAGTTATCGTTGAAAGGTATGCGTGGAACATAGAGATTATATCGATATTTGATACCGCGAGTATTTAAGTAGTCGAAAGCCTTGTTGTGGGTATCCAGAACTCTTTAAGTAGGTTAAGTCATACAGAGAACTCGTTCTTGTGCGCACTCGCTAGTCTACCCAATAACCCACTCTCAAGTTATATAAGCTTCAATCGAAAGACTTCACCTTTCACCTGGAAACAAAAATAACGGGACTCAACGTCTCGCTAGAATAGCGTTAGTTATTAACAGGACTGTGGAGCTAGATGAGTGGTGAACGGTTTGAACTAAGTCATTAAATACCGCAAGGCAGCACTAAATCGGTGTTCGATAGAGATAGCTAAAGGAACACTTGGTACTTCTAGTGATACTTGTAATACCAATTAAAGTAAAAATGTGATCTAATTAAGATTGATGAATTATTGTGAAAT